>JBILGP010000358.1:0-3262 GCA_044350985.1 Polaromonas sp.
CAAGGAGTATGTCAAGACCGCCATCGCCAAAGGTCTGGACGTCGATGACTTCGCCGGGCGCCTGTCCTTCTTCTGGGCGGTGGGCATGAACTTTTACCTGGAGGTGGCCAAGATGCGCGCCGCGCGCCTCTTGTGGTGCCGCATCATGAAGGGCTTTGGCGCCAAGAACCCCAAGAGCCTGATGCTGCGCACGCACAGCCAGACTTCGGGCTGGTCGCTGACCGAGCAGGACCCCTACAACAACATCGTGCGCACCACGATCGAGGCCATGGCCGCTGTCTTTGGCGGCACGCAGTCTCTGCACACCAACAGCTTCGATGAAGCCATTGCCCTGCCCACCGAGTTTTCGGCGCGCATTGCGCGCAACACGCAGCTCATCATCCAGGAAGAGACGCACATCACCAGCGTGATCGACCCCTGGGCCGGCAGCTACATGATGGAAAAGCTCACCCAGGACATGGCCGATGCCGCCTGGGCCATCATCGAAGAGGTCCAGGCCATGGGCGGCATGACCCGGGCGGTCGACAGCGGCTGGGCCAAGCTCAAGATCGAGGCCGCCGCCGCCGAAAAGCAAGCCCGCATCGACTCGGGCAAGGATGTGATCGTTGGCGTCAACAAGTACAAGCTCAAGCAAGAAGATGCCATCGACATCCTGGAGGTCGACAACGTCAAGGTGCGCGACGGCCAGATCGCACGGCTGCAGAACATCCGCGCCAGCCGAGATGGCGCTGCCGTGCAAAAAGCGCTGGAGGCGCTGACCGCCGCCGCCGAAAGTGGGCAGGGCAACCTCCTCGATCTGTCCATTAAGGCCATACGCCTGCGCGCCACCGTCGGCGAGGTCAGTGATGCGCTGGAGAAAGTTTTTGGGCGCCACCGCGCCGACACGCAAAAGGTGACCGGTGTGTATGCAGCCGCCTACGACTCGGCCGAGGGCTGGGAAAACCTGAAAAAGGAAATCAGCGAGTTTGCCTCCAGCCAAGGTCGCCGTCCGCGCGTGATGATCGCCAAGCTCGGCCAGGACGGTCACGACCGCGGGGCCAAGGTGGTGGCCACGGCCTTTGCCGATCTGGGCTTTGATGTGGACATGGGCCCGCTGTTTCAGACGCCCGAGGAGTGCGCCCGCCAAGCCATCGAGAACGATGTGCACGCCGTGGGCGTGTCGACGCTGGCCGCCGGTCACAAGACCTTGGTGCCGGCCATCATTGCCGAACTCAAAAAGCAGGGCGCTGACGACATCATCGTCTTCGTGGGCGGGGTGATCCCGCGCCAGGACTACGACATGCTCTACGAGGCCGGCGTTAAGGGCGTGTACGGCCCGGGTACGCCCATTCCGGCCAGCGCCAAGGATGTGCTGGAGCAAATTCGCAAGGCCCTGGCCTGATCTTGTGAAATCCTGAATTGATAGATATCATTTGATAAATATCAATAGGAGTTCGCCATGAACGCACCTGCCGACATCGCCAAAATCTTCACAACCGGCCGCAGCCAGGCTGTGCGCTTGCCCAAAGCCTACCGGTTTGACACGGCCGAGGTGTTCATTGAAAAGGTTGGAAATGCTGTCATTCTTCGCCCCAAGCGGGACGAAAAGACGGAATGGGGCACGCGTTTGCACGCCATTTTGAGTGGCTTCGAGGGCATGCCCGAAGAAATCGAGCGAGACCACACCTTGCCGCCGGATGACATCGAGAGTCTCGACTGATGTCTTCCCTCTACTTGCTCGACACCAACATGGTGATTTACATCCAACGCGGTGTGCCCAGCGTGTTGTCGCGTCTGAACGAACTGGGTGCACAGCATGTCGCCTTGTCTTCAATTGTGGTGGCTGAGCTGGCGTACGGTGTAGAAAAGAGCGCAAACAGACAGCGCAACCGAAAGGTGCTGGAAATCTTTTTGAGTGAGGTGCGCGTCCTTCCATGGCCGGGTGACGCCATGTGGCACTACGCCCGGCACAACCACGCATTGCGCAGATCGGGGCAGCGGATTGGCGAAATGGACTTGCTCATCGGCTGCCACGCTTTGGCGCTCAATGCTGTTTGCGTGACCAACAACACCCGCGAGTTCGAGCGCATTGAGGGCTTGAAGCTAGAGAACTGGGTGACCCCGTTAGAGCCTGCATGACGCCTGACCAACTGCTCGATGGCTTGCTGCACGGCGCTGCGCCGGTGCAGCGCCGTGCCATGGCCAAGGCGATCACGCTGCTCGAATCGACCCGCGCCGATCACCGGGCCCAGGCCGACGAACTGCTGACCGCCATCTTGCCGCACGCGGGCAATAGCTTTCGCCTAGGGATCAGCGGCGTGCCTGGCGTCGGCAAGTCGACTTTCATCGAAGCCCTGGGGCTGCACCTCATTGCGCAGGGCCACCGCGTGGCGGTGCTCACCATTGATCCCTCGTCCACTGTTTCGGGCGGCTCGATTTTGGGCGACAAGACGCGCATGGAGCATCTGTCGGTCCATGAGAGGGCTTACATCCGGCCCAGCCCGTCCAGTGGCACGCTCGGCGGCGTGGCCGAGAAAACCCGCGAGGCCATGCTGGTGTGCGAGTCTGCAGGCTACGACATCGTCATCGTCGAAACTGTGGGCGTGGGTCAGAGCGAAACCGCCGTCGCTGGCATGACCGATATGTTTGTGCTCATGCAACTGCCCAACGCGGGCGACGATCTGCAAGCGATCAAGAAGGGTGTGATGGAGTTGGCCGATCTGGTGGTGATCAACAAGGCCGACCTTGACCCCGATGCTGCGATGCGCGCCCAGGCCCAGATCACCAGCGCGCTGCGTCTATTGGGCATGCATGGCAACCCCGACCATGCGCATCACAACGAGGCGCTGTGGCATCCGCAGGTGATCAAAATCAGCGCCTTGCATGCGCAGGGCGTCGACCATTTTTGGCAGGCGGTGAGCCGCTTTCGCCAATTGCAAAGCGCCAACGGGCAACTGGCCCAGCGCCGCCAACAGCAGTCTTTGGCCTGGATGTGGGAGCGTGTGGAGGCCGGCCTCAGGCTCGCCTTTCGCCAGAACCCCGCCGTCAGCCGATTGCTGCCGCAACTGACCGGCGAGGTGGTGCAGGGCCGGCTGCCCGCCTCGACCGCCGCGCGGCAATTGCTCGCCGCACATACCTCTTGAGCCGAAACGTCATACCCAGCCTTTCACTGAAGGACCCCCATGCAAGACATCCTTGAACAACTCGAAAAAAAGCGCGCTGCAGCCCGTCTGGGCGGCGGCGCCAAGCGCATCGAGGCCCAGCACGCCAAGGGCAAGCTGAC
>JBILGP010000018.1:0-10907 GCA_044350985.1 Polaromonas sp.
AGTTGCCCGTCATTGAGCTGCAGCAACTGCTCGAAGGTGCGGCGCCAGCGGCCAGGCACCACCAGTGGCAGCAAGCCCTCGATCACGAGGACCAGCGCCAGCGCCTGCCAGATCGTGCTGCTGTCCAAGGCCAGGCCGGCGATCAGCGACGCGGCGGGCTTGGCGGCGTTTGCGCGCCCGAACTGCGCATGGCGCGGAAGAACTCCGAAGAAGGGTCCAACACCATCACGTCAGAGCGCTTGTTGA
The DNA here is from genome assembly GCA_044350985.1 of Polaromonas sp. Taxonomy (GTDB): domain Bacteria; phylum Pseudomonadota; class Gammaproteobacteria; order Burkholderiales; family Burkholderiaceae_C; genus Polaromonas. The sequence continues at coordinate 247 of JBILGP010000018.1, forward strand.
AGCTCGACTTGTAGGCCTCCAAGCTTCGGTAGAACTGAGCAAACTGCGGATCGCGGCCAAAGGCCTCGTTGTAGATGCGGGCGGCCTCGGCATCGCCCTCACCTTTGACTTTTTGCGCGTCACGGTAAGCGTTGGCCACCGCCACCTCGCGCTGACGGTCGGCGTCGGCACGGATTTTCTCGCCCTCGGCTGCACCAGTCGATCGCAGCTCATTGGCCACACGCTTGCGCTCGGCCTCCATGCGGCGGTAGACCGATTCGGTGATGGCCTCGACATAGTCCACCCGGGTGATGCGCACGTCGATGATCTCCACGCCCCACGACTTGGTGCCCTTGACCGCCTGCTGGACCTCGGTCTTGACGTCGGTCATCAACTGCTCGCGCTTGAGCGACAAAAGATCCTTGACGGTGCGCTTGTTGATCTCTTCCTGAAAGGCATTGCGCACCACACGGCTGAGCTGGTTGGCGCCGGTGCGCTCGTCGAGCCCCACGTTGCGGATGTAGTCGCTGGGCTGCGAAATGCGCCAGCGCACATACCAGTCGATCACCACGCGCTGCTTTTCTGCGGTCAACATCGGCTCGGGGTCGGTGCTGTCAAGTGTGAGCAGGCGCTTGTCGATATAAGACACGTTTTGAAAGGGCGGCGGCAGCTTGAAGTTCAAGCCCGGCTCGGTGATCACTTCCTTGATCTGGCCGAGCGCATAGACCACGCCGAACTGGCGCTGGTCCACCACAAAGAGGGTCGAGCTGAGCAAGCCCAGGAGCACCAGGGCGGAGGAGACGAAAAGTCCAATGCGGTTCACGGTGACTCCTTCAGCGGCCGTCGCGGTCGCGGGTGCGGGCGCTGTCGCGGGTGCGCGGATCGGCGCCCGCAGCCGGTGGCGCCGCGCCCACCGGCGGCATCACGGGCGCAAGCCCGGCATCGGGCGCTGCCCCCGCGGGGCCTGTGACTTGCATGAGCTTGTCCAGCGGAAGGTAGAGCAAATTGGAGCCCTGGCGCGACTCGACCATCACCTTGCTGACACTGCTGTAGATCTGCTGCATGGCGTCGGTGTACATGCGCTCGCGGGTGACCTGCGGCGCCTTCTGGTATTCGTTGAGGACCGAACGAAAACGCTGGGCATCACCCTGCGCCTGCGCCACGATGCGCGACTTGTAGGCCTGCGCCTCCTCGCCCAGCCGTGAAGCCGAGCCCACGGCCCGCGGAATCACGTCGTTGGCATAGGCCTGCGCCTCGTTCTTGGCGCGTTCGCGCTCCTGCCCGGCCTTGAGCACATCGTCAAAGGCCGCCTGCACCTGCTCGGGCGGACGCACACCACTTTGCTGCAGATTGACACCCACCACCTCAATGCCCACCTTGTAGCGGTCAAGGATGGTCTGCATCAAATTGCGCACGCGCGGAGCAATCTGATCGCGCTCCTCAGCCAGGGCCGAGTCCATGCGCATCTTGCCCACCACCTCGCGCACAGCGGTCTCTGCCGCCTGCACCACGGTCGCGGTCGGGTCCTTGCTCTCAAAAAGGAAGGCCCGGGCGTCGCTCAATCGGTACTGCACGGCAAATTTGATCTCGACGATGTTCTCGTCCTCGGTCAGCATGGCCGAGTCGCGCAGACCGGTGGCCTTGATCACGGTGTCGCGACCGACATCGACCGATCGGATCTGCGTCACGACCACCATTTCATGGCGCTGGACCGGATAGGGAAGGCGCCAGTTGAAACCTGCACCGACCGTGCTGTGGTAGCGACCGAACTGCGTGATCACCGCCTGCTGGCCCTCTTGGACAATGAAAAATCCGGTGCCCAGCCAGATCAGCAGGGCCACGATGGCAACCAAGCCGGCGCCCAGACCCGCACTTTTCATGTCAGGCGGCTGGAAACCGCCCCGACCGGACCCGCCACCGTTGCCAGGACGCTGCCCGCCGCCTTTTCTGCCGCCAAACAGACCGCCGAGCTTGCGGTTGAAATCGCGCCAGAGTTCGTCAAGGTCGGGCGGCCCCTGGGTCGAACCCTGGGGCTGACGCGGTCGCTGCGGCGCAGCCGACGGAGGCGGCACGGGCGCGGCCGGTGGCGGCACGGGAGCCGCTGGCCTCTCAGAGCCATCGGGCTGCGACTGCCCCGACGGATTGCCACCGTCCTCACGACCCCAGCGTGAGTCGTTGAGATTGAACATGCCGCGCAAACGACGGCCAAGGCTGGAGGCCATGAAGGTCTGCAACACCGGATTGGAATTCATGATGGATGGGGATTTTCTTCTTCTGATGATGCCATTGTGCCTAAATGGAGCGGGCGATCGCCGTCCGGCGGGCTTTGCCCATGCCCGCCATGGGTCCGATCGGCCTCGGACCAGGCTTGGGCGTGGCGCAACAGCAACTGGCGCAGCGGTGCCAGGCCCTCACCGCTGCGGGCACTGAGAAACACCCGCTCGAGCGATCGGGGGGCCCCGCCCTGCCAATCCGGCACCTCGGCCAGATCGTGCAGTCCCTGGGGGCGCCGCTGGGCGGGCAAGGCATCGAGCTTGTTGAACACCAGCACCTGAGGCAGCGCGTCGGCACCGATTTCGGCCAGCACCTGCCCGACCTGGGCAATCTGCTCGAGATGGCCCTCATTGGACGCATCGACCACATGCAGCAGCAAGTCGGCATCGGCCGCCTCCTGCAAGGTGGCCTCAAAAGCATCAATGAGGCCATGGGGCAGGTCTCGAATGAACCCAACCGTATCGGACAACGAGACCGAGCAGGCCCCGTCAGGACTGCCGTCATCACCCGCGCCCAAATAGAGCTGACGGGTCGTGGTGTCGAGCGTGGCAAAGAGCTGGTCGGCGGCATAGGCGCGCGCCTTGACCAGCGCATTGAAAAGCGAACTTTTGCCCGCATTGGTGTAGCCCACCAGACACACGGTAAACACCCGGCCGCGTTCGCGCTGGCGCCGCTGCGTCTGTCGCTGGCGCTTGAGGCGGGTCAGCCGTTCCTTGGTGCGCTTGATCGCTTCGTTGATCATGCGCTTGTCGAGCTCGATCTGCTTTTCACCCGGACCGCCGCGCACGCCGGCACCGCCGGTCTGGCGCTCCAAGTGGGACCAGCGGCGCACCAGGCGGGTCGACTGGTATTCCAGCCGGGCCAGTTGCACCTGCAGCTTGCCCTCGTGGCTGCGCGCACGTTGGGCAAAAATCTCCAGGATCAACAAAGTCCGGTCATTGACCGGCAGCTCCAGGCTGCGCTCGAGGTTGCGCTGCTGGGCAGGGCTGAGCGACTGATCGAACAGCACCTCGGTGGCACCGCTTTGCTGCGCCAGCGCTTTGATTTCCTCGGCCTTGCCACTGCCGACAAACAGAGCCGCATCGGGCGCACGGCGCTTGCACGTCACCCGCGCGACCGGCGCCATGCCAGCCGTTTGCGCCAGCAGGCCCAGTTCCTGCAACTCGCCGTCAAAGTTCGGGTGGCCGAAGTCAACCCCCACCAGCAGCACGGCCGGCGCGGTTTTCCGGGAGTCTTGCACGGAACTCAGGCCGGTGGACTTTCTTCGCCAGTGGAGAAATTGACCGCACGGCCCGGCACGATGGTCGAAATCGCGTGCTTGTAGACCATTTGCGTGACCGTGTTGCGCAGCAGCACGACGTACTGGTCAAAAGACTCGATCTGACCCTGCAGCTTGATGCCGTTGACCAGGTAAATCGATACCGGGACATGTTCCCGGCGCAAAGTGTTGAGGAAGGGGTCCTGCAACAGCTGACCTTTGTTATTGCTCACGATATGTTCCGTGTTCAAAAGTGGTGAGGATCGACACATTACCACAGCCCGATGCGGCCGGGCTGTAGGCTCAAGGCGATGACTTCTCGGCGTAGGGGTTCTGCGCAGTCTTCATCTGGATGCGAAGCGGTGTACCCACCAAATCGAATTCCTTGCGAAACCGCCCCTCGAGGTAGCGCTTGTAGGACTCGCCGACCTGATCGAGCGAGTTGCCGTGGATGACGATCACCGGCGGGTTCATGCCGCCTTGGTGGGCGTAGCGCATCTTGGGGCGCGACATTCCGGTGCGCTGGGGCTGCTGGAACTGCACCGCCTCAAGCAGCAGGCGGGTGAGCACCGGGGTGGACATCTTGCGAAAGGCGGCCGCATGCGCCTGCACGATGGACTTCCACAGCGGGCCCAGCCCCTGGCGCTTGACCGCTGAAACACGGTGCAATGATGCAAACTTCATGAACGGCAACCGGGTTTCGATCGAGCGCTCGAGCGTCTGGCGCTGGTAGCTGTCGATCGCATCCCATTTGTTGACGGCCAGCACCACCGCACGCCCGCTTTCCAGAATGTAGCCGGCGATGTGGGCGTCCTGATCGGTCACGCCCTGGGTGGCATCAATGAGCAGCAGCACCACATGAGCGCCCTCGATGGCCTGCAGCGTCTTGACAACCGAAAACTTTTCAATCGCCTCGAACACCCTGCCCTTGCGGCGCAGCCCGGCGGTGTCGATCAACTCAAAGCGCTGGCCATCTCGCTCGAAGGGCACCGAGATCGCATCGCGTGTCGTGCCAGGCAGGTCAAAGGCGACCAGGCGCTCTTCGCCCAGCCAGGTGTTGATCAGGGTGGACTTGCCCACATTGGGCCGACCGGCCACCGCCAGCTTGACCACCAGTGGATCGCCCGAGGCATCTTCAGCCTCCTCGATCTCCGGCAGTTCCAGACGCTCGAGCGCTGCCTCGACCATGCCGCGCACGCCCTGGCCATGTGAGGCCGACACCGGCAGCACGTCGCCCAGCCCCAGCTCAAAAAACTCGGCCAACTGAGCGCCGGCCTTCATGCCTTCGGCCTTGTTGGCCACCAGCAGTGTGGGCTTGCCCAGCTTGCGCAGGTATTGGCCGATGTCGTGGTCCTGGGCCGACAGGCCCTCGCGGGCGTCGACGACGAAAATCACAATATCGGCCTCGGCGACAGCCTGCCGGGTCTGACGCGCCATTTCCTTGTAGATCCCTGACTCGGCCGTTGGTTCAAAGCCACCGGTGTCGATGACGATGAACTCCTGACGGCCCAACTGGGCGTTGCCGTAATGGCGATCCCGGGTCAGCCCGGCAAAATCGGCGACGATGGCATCGCGCGACTTGGTCAGACGGTTGAACAGGGTGGACTTGCCCACATTCGGGCGGCCCACCAAGGCCAGGACGGGTTTCATCAGGCGTACAAAACCGTGCGGCCGGTCACCGGTGTCATTGCGGCAAGAAGGCGAACACACCGCCGGCCCGGGTGACCACCACCAAAGTCCGACCGACCAGCACCGGCGCGGTCACGATGGCCGTGCCATCGGTGACCAGGCGCCCGAGCGGGCGGCCGTCCTCGCGCGCGATCAGGTGCACGAAACCCTGCAGGTCGCCGACGGCCAGCGAGCGGCCGATGACCACCGGGGCCGTCAAATCTCGAAACTTCAGGGGCTCGTAACTCCAGGCCTTCTCGCCGGTGGCCAGACGCCAAGCCTGAATCACCCCATCTGACTCGGTGCCAAACAGCAGCCGTTCGTCAGCAGCCAGACCGACTTGCCCGTCGGCCGGTCGGCTCCACTGCACCGCCCCGCGCACCGCGTCGATGCAGGCAATCGCCGCCTGAAAGGCCCTGACGCAAACCAGGGGGTCTTGGCGCGCGGGTGGACCCACAAGGTCGACCAGGCGCTCGATCTCGTTGATGCCACGCGGCGTGGCGACAGAAGCGTCCCAGCGCACCGAGCCGTTGAGCGGACTGAGGGCTGACAGACGCCCGCCCACACCGACGAGCAAGGTGTCACCATAGGGCAGCATGACGCCCGCCTGGCGCAGCACCAGGGGATCGGAACCCGGGCGCTGCTGCACCCAGAGGCGCTGACCACCATTGGCATCGAAGGCGCTGACCGCGCGATCAGCCGTGAGCTGAAAGACCCGGCCACCGGCCACCAAGGGGGCGGCGTAGGCCTGAGCGGCCAAGCGTTGGCGCCAGGCGATCTTGCCCTCCCGCAAGGCGAGCAATTCGTTGTCGCGCGTGACCACGGCCGTCGTCGTGCCATCGGTGCCGACGCCGGCAGCCAGCGCCGCGCCCACCGAGACGCTCCACAGAGGTCGGCCGCTGCTGATGTCCAGTTCGGTCACCGTGCCATTGCCGCCAGCCAGCACCACGCTTTGCGGTCGAGCGCGCACACTCAACGGGAAATCAACCGCACCGAGCTCGGCCTTCCAGACCTGACGCGCCTCGATCGTGGGGGTGATTGCTGGCAGATCAGCGGGCTTGGGACGGGGCGAACCGGTGGAGCAGGCCGCAAGACCCAACAGAACAAAGGGCAGCCCGACGACGGACAAGACCCGACGCATCACTTTTTGATCTCCGCAGCCGGCGTGACGTCCACGCCCAAAGCATTGAGTTTGACTTCCAGCAGCCCGCGGTATTGGGCCCGCTCATCCATCGCAGCATGGGCCTTGGTGTACTGCGCCTTGGCTTCAGCGTTCTTGCCCTGGGCCAACAGCACATCGCCGCGCCGGTCGTCGGCCAGAGCCGCAAACGCAGCCGGCATCTTGGCCGACAGTTGGGCCAGGGCCTCGTCGTAGGCTTTTGCCTCCAGCGCGATGCCAGCCAAGCGCAGGCGCGCGATCGCCTGCAGCCCCTCGTCGGCCGATTTCTCGACCACCCAGGCCAAAGCCGCCTTGGCGCTGTCGGCCTTGTCCTTTTCGTAGTAAACCCGCGCCGCCAGCAGGGCTGCCTGATGGGCGTAGGTGGTACCGGCGTAACGGTCCTTCATGTCGGCCAGGGTGCGGTCTAACTTGGCCAGATCGCCCGCCTGCGCTGCCGTCTCGAGTTGGTCGTACATGACCGCGGCCTCGGCGCCTTGCTTGCGCTGCCAGAACTGCCAGCCATTGAAGGCGGCAAAAGTGCCAAGCACAGCAATCAGCAGCCAGGTGATGGCATTGCCATAACGCTTCCAGAAATGTTTGAGCTGGTCGAGTTGTTCCTGCTCTTCGAGGTCGAGATGGCTGGCCATGGTTGCTTCAGAGGGGATCGTTGCGTGCGAAAAGGGGCGCGTGGAACCATCTGGGATGGGAAACGGCGATCAGGCCGCTCACGCAAAAAGAGGCTCGATTGTAGAGGCGCGTGAACAACCGGCCGGCGCAACGGCTGCGCGAGCGTTGCGGGCGCGCAGTTGCTGGCCAGGCCTCAGCGCAGGCGAGGCGCCCACTGCTGGACTTGACTGAGGGACTCAAGCACCTGCTCCTGGGGGTCACCGCGAAGCGGCTTGAGCGCCACACAACCCTGTGCCAGTTCGGCCTGCCCAAAGATCAGGGCATAGCGCGCTCCGCTGGCATCGGCGCGCTTGAACTGCGACTTCATGCTGCCCATGCCTTCGCTGCCGCCGGCTGGCGCATGCATCTGCACGCTCACACCGGCAGCGCGCAGCGCCTGCAGACACTGCAGCACCTGCGGCAGGGCTTGCGCGTCGGGCACGACCGCGAAGGCAGCTGGGGCCACTTCACTCGGCTGGGCGCCCTGCTCCTTGAGCAGCTCAAGCACCCGCTCCACACCCAGCGCCCAGCCGACGGCCGGTGCAGGCTTGCCGCCCATTTGCCCGATCAGGTAGTCGTAGCGGCCACCTGCACAGATGGTGCCTTGCGAGCCCAGGCGGTCGGTGACGAACTCGAAGACGCTCAGGTTGTAGTAGTCCAGCCCGCGCACCAGACGGGGGTTGAAGGTCCAGGGCACGCCGTTGGCATCGAGCATGGCCTTGAGCGCGTCGAAATGCGCCAGCGAGGCCTGCCCCAGAAAGTCGAACAGACGCGGCGCCCCGTTGACCAGGTCCTGCATGGCCGGGTTCTTGGTGTCCAAAATGCGCAGCGGGTTGCTGTGCAGGCGCCGACGTGCTTCCTCGTCGAGCCCGTCGGCGTGGCGCTCCAGGTAGGCGATCAGTTGCGCGCGGTGCTGGGCTCGCTCGTCGGGCTGGCCCAGGCTGTTGATCTCCAGACGCCAGTCGCTCAAGCCCAGTTCGCGCCAGAGCGCTGCAGCCAGCAAGATCAGCTCGGCGTCAACCTCCGGGCCGGCAAAGCCCAGGGCCTCGGCGCCGATTTGGTGAAACTGGCGATAGCGGCCGCGCTGGGGACGCTCGCGCCGAAACATCGGGCCCATGTAGTACAGGCGCTTGCCACCGTCATAAAGCAGGTTGTGCTCGGACACGGCCCGCACCACCGAGGCGGTGTTTTCCGGGCGCAGGGTCAGATGCTCGGCATCGCCATGCTTGTCGGCCCGGTCTTCGAAGGAGTACATCTCCTTTTCGACGATGTCGGTGACCTCGCCGATGCTGCGCACGAACAGACGTGTGTGCTCCAGGATGGGCGTGCGGATGTTGCGGTAGGCGTAGCGCGCCATCAGCGAGCGCACCACCTCTTCGAGCCATTCCCAGCGCGCCGATTCGGGCGGCAAAATGTCGTTCATGCCTTTGACGGCAGTGAGTTTTTCAGCCATGTTGTCCTTGCGGGCGCCAAGCTGCGGCCCGTCTGCTTCGATCCTGGGGGCGATCAGGCGGTGGCGCCGAAACGATCGCGGATGTATTTGTCCACCAGCGCCTGGAACTCGGTGGCGATGCCCTCGCCGCGCAAAGTCAAGCGTTTTTCGCCGTCAATGAACACGGGCGCGGCCGGCGCCTCGCCCGTGCCGGGCAGGCTGATGCCAATGTCGGCATGCTTGCTCTCGCCCGGGCCGTTGACGATACAGCCCATCACGGCCACCTTGAGCTGCTCAACGCCTGGGTACTGCTTGCGCCACAGTGGCATCTGCAGGCGCAGGTAGTCGTCGATCTGCTTGGCCAGTTCCTGAAACGTGGTGCTGGTGGTGCGGCCGCAGCCGGGACAGGCGGTGACACTGGGCACAAAAATGCGCAGACCCAGGGACTGCAAAATCTCTGAGGCGATCACCACCTCCTGAGTGCGCGACTCACCCGGCTGCGGCGTGAGCGAGACGCGGATGGTGTCGCCTATGCCCTCTTGCAACAAAATCGCCAGGGCCGTGGCCGAGGCCACCGTTCCCTTGGTGCCCATGCCCGCCTCGGTCAGGCCCAGATGCAGGGCATGGTCGGTTCTCCGGGCCAGCTCGCGGTAGACCGCAATCAGATCCTGCACGCCCGATACCTTGCACGACAGCAAGATCTGCTCGTGCGCCAGGCCCAGCTGCTCGGCGCGTGCGGCCGACTGCAGAGCCGAGCTGATCAGCGCCTCGTACATCACCTGCCGGGCCTGCCAAGGCTGCGCGCGGCGGCTGTTGTCGTCCATCATCTGCGCCAGCAGCTCCTGATCGAGGCTGCCCCAATTGACGCCGATACGCACCGGCTTGTCCCAACGCATCGCCGCCTCGACCATCTGGGCGAACTGCTTGTCATGCTTGTCGCCTTTGCCCACATTGCCGGGGTTGATACGGTACTTGGACAAGGTTTCTGCGCAGGCCGGGTACTGCGTGAGCAAGGTGTGGCCGTTGTAGTGAAAGTCGCCCACCAGGGGCACGTCGATGCCCATGCGATCGAGTTGCTCGCGCACGTGCGGCACCGCCTGCGCCGCCTCGGGCGTATTGACCGTGATGCGCACCACCTCGGAGCCCGCCTGTGCCAACTCCTTGACCTGGATCGCGGTGGCAATCGCATCGGCCGTGTCGGTGTTGGTCATGGACTGCACGCGCACCGGCGCGTCGCCGCCGACAGTGACCACACGCGGGCCCCACACGATGCGCGCCTGCGCTGAGCGCCGCGGGCGCGGCTGGGCCGTTTCGATCGGAAGGCATGCAGACATCAGTTCACCTCAAATCGCGCAACATTGTTCTGGGCCAGGGGCCGCAGATCCTTGGGCTGGCCGCGCACCTTGGCCTGCAGCCCACCGATATCACCCACAGTCACCCGCAGCGGCATTTTGCCGGCGGCGCTGAGCTCCTCGCCGGGGTTGAGCGTGCGCCGCAAGACGACCACCCCGGCAGCGTCGATGACCTCAACCCAGGTGGGCTTTTGTACCGAAAAAGACAGCGGCCCGGCATCGGCAGCCGGCGGCGCAGCGGCCGCGGCAGTCGCAGGCGCCGTATTGGCGGGCGCAGCGGCAGAGGGTGCCGGCGGCGCAACCAGCAAGGGACCCGCGCCGACCGCTGCAGCACCGCTGGGGGCCACGGCCATGGTCGAGGTCCCACCAAGATGAACCGGCGCAACGGTCTCGGTCACCACGCCAGGTGCTTTGGGCGCGGGCAACGCCAGGATCGCTGGGCGGTCCTGACGGAACACATCAAGACCCGGCAAGGCATAGACCAAAACGGCGGCCAGCAACAAGGCCGCACCCGCGATCGCTGCTGGCCGCGACAAGCGAGCCCGGGCGCGCCCGGCGCTGCCATGGCCGACGCTGCGAAAGGCCTGGTTCAAATCGCCCGGCACCACCAGATGGTGCTGTGCGGCCTTGGGCAAGAGCGCGAGCACGGCTGCGCTGTCGAGCCTGAGCAGGCGGCACACGCTTGAGGCCAGGGCGCGGGTGAACACCGGACCGGGCAGCAGATCGTGACGATCGGCCTCCAGCGCCTTGATTCGCTGCACCGGCACCTTCAAGCTGGCCGCCAGGGCGCCCACGTGCAAGCCCGCCTGCTCTCGCGCACGTCTGATCAGGGTGCCGGCGCTGTCAGCGCCTGCGGCCGCACCCTCCTGGCCC
>JBILGP010000360.1:0-3245 GCA_044350985.1 Polaromonas sp.
GCGCAGGCGTCGAGCAGACGCAAGCGCTGGCCGTCGGCCGGCTCCAGACCATCGAGCAGCAGGGGCGCGGCCAACTGCGCCGCCGCGTCCTGCACCGAAAACCAGCCCTGCGCATACCCGGGCAGGCCCTGCACCGGCTGCGAGCGTTCGAGCCGCACGCCATGGCGGGCCACCGCGCTGGCGCTCACGCCGGCATCGGCAAGCGCCTGCAAATACGTCTGCCGTGGCACCTGGCTTTCATTGACGCGCAGCACAAGGGGCGCGCGCTGCTGGCCGGCAGTCAGCACCGCCTGCCAGGCTTGGGGGTGGTCCTGACGCAGCCGCTCAATCCACCAGGCCGGGTGGTTCCAAAGTGCCGCCTCACCTTGCTGGGCCTGGGCCAGCAGCGCCGGCTGCTCGCGCAGAAAGCGGCGCAGGCAGCCATTGATGAAGGCGGCCTGGTGCGCGATCTGCGGCGTGCGCTTGGCCGCCTCCACCGTCTGGCTGACCAAGGTGTGCGAGGCATACATGGGGTCGGCACTGGCTTGCAGCGCCAGCGCGGTGCACAGCAGGGCATCGGCCTGCGGCGGCTGCGCTCGACGGGCAAGTTGCCCACGCAGCGCCTGCGCAAGGCCCAGGGTGCGCAGCACCTGCAGCGACAGCGCCTGCACACCGGCGCGCAAACGGGCGTCGACCTGCGCCAGCTCGGCGGTGCTCGAGCGGCCGGCCCGCACCCCGGCCACCACCGCCGCGGTGGCCTGCAACTGCTGCCACAAGGCCGGTGCGGATTCGGTCACGCTCAAGGCCAGCGACGGCGCTGCAGGCCGGGCTGGCTGGGGCTTCAAGACAGGCTGTCGGCCCAGATGTTGCTGGCCCAGCTCAGCGCATAGACCCCTTCAAGCTCGGTCGGCCCGGTGCTCACGCCGCCGGAGCCGGCCACGGTCTTGAAGGTTTTCTCGGCGGCCACGTACTCGTGCACGCTGGCCACGTGGATCGCCATCTTGGGGTCGATGAAGCTGTAGCAGGTGTTGGTGAGCATGGGCGCCGGGTTGATCGGCCAGCCCGAGAGCTCGGCCACGATGGCCGCAGCGGCCACCTTGCCGTGGCTGTTGGCCATATGCCCGCTCTTGGGCATGGCCGGCGCGATCTGGATCGAGTCGCCCAGCACATGCACGTCCTTGGCCACGGTGGACTCGAAGTTCAGGTAGTTCACGCCGCACCAGCGGTTGCTGCCCAGGTTGTTGAGCCCGGTCTGCACCGCAATGGCGCCGGCGCGCATGGGCGGCAGCACATTGAGCACCTGGGCCTTGACGTCTTCTTGCACCTCGAACTTGATCACGCCCGCCTTGGCATCGACGGCCGTGACCTTGTGCTGCGCACGGTATTCCAAGATGCCCTTGTACTGCTCGTTCCAGACGCGCTTGAACAGCGGGCCCTTGGAGGTCACATCCTGGTTGGCGTCAAGAATAAGCACCTTGCTGCGCGGCTTGTTGGCCTTGAGGTAGCCAGCCACCACGCTGGCGCGCTCGTAGGGCCCGGGCGGGCAGCGGTAGGGCGCTTCGGGGATGGTGATGGCAAACACGCCGCCATCGGGCATGGCCTCGAGCTGGCGGCGCAGGGCGACGGTTTCGGGGCCGGCCTTCCAGGCTTGCAGAATCTGGCCCGAGGCGTTGGCCGCGCGCAGGCCTTCGATGGCGTCAAACTGCAGGTCGATACCGGGCGAGACGATGAGCTTGTCGTAGCCGATGGTTGCGCCGCCACCGAGGGTGACCGTCTTGGCCCGGGTGTCGATGCTCTTGGCCATGTCCTTGACCACGGTGACCCCGTGGCGCTTGGTCAGTGCCGAATAGGGCGTGGTGATATCGGCCATCTGCTTGACGCCCGAGAGCACCAGGTTCGAGATGGGGCAGGAGATGAAGGCCTCCTGCGGCTCGATCAGCACCACATCGATTTTGTAGTCCGACAGCCAACGCACATACTTGGCCGCGGTGGCGCCGCCGTAACCGCCACCGACGACCACCACCTTGGCGCGTTGCGGGATCGAGGTGGTGGCGCAGCCCGTCAGGCCCAGCAAGCTCAGTGCGGCGGCGCTGTGCAGCACGCCACGGCGAGAAATGTGTTGCGATTTCATGGGCGGCTCCTTATTTCTTTTGCGCTGCAAAGTAGGCGGCGATGACCTCGATCTGGGCGTCGCTGTAGCCTTTGGCCAGCTGGTGCATGACCGTGGCAGGGCGGGCGCCGCTCTTGAAGGCCTTCATTTGGGCGACGAGGTCGTCCTTGCTGCGCCCAGCCAGGCTCGCGTTGGCCGAGCCGGCCACCGCCTGACCGGCCGTGCCATGGCAGTTGGCGCAAGTGGCCGCCAGGGACTTGATGTAGAGCACCTCCTGGGGCGAGGCCCCTTGAGCTAAGGCGGCGCCAGAGGCCAAGGCGATGAAGCAGGCCAGCGCAGCTGGCCGAAAGCGTGAAATCATGGATGCGTCTCCTTTGGTTGGACCCGTCGGATCAGGGCTGCCCTGCAAGCGCGGGACGACCTGCTCGCTCGTCGAACAGGACACATCCCACCCTGGCGACTATATCCTCAAGACACCTCAGCAGAAACCGGGTATTCCACCATCGCGGCCGGCCCGAGCGCTGTCGAAAAAGAGCCAGCGCAGGGGCTAGCGAAAGGCGCGCCACGCCTGCACCGCCACCCCCTGAACCAGGGGCTGCAAGCTGGGCAGGGGCTTGAGCGAGGACAGCGGCGCGAGCAGCCGGGCCGGCCACTCCTGCACCGCCTGATTGAAGGCGCTCACACTACTTTGGTGGGGCTCGATCAGCAGGGTCAGCCGGTCGTGCAACTGATCGAGGGCCTGCGCGGCCTGCGCGAAGGCGGGGTCTTCCCTGGCGCGCCCGCTGAACCGCGCGCAAACCCACAACTCGGACAGGCTCAGGTCGAGCTGGCGCTGGGCCTTGAGCACCCGCTCCAAGCTGACCACGGCCGAGGGCCGCTGAGCCAGGGCGTCGATGGCCGTCTGCATGGCCGCCACCGATTCGGCCAGGGCAGGCGCAGGCTCGAGGGACTGGCTCATCTGGAGCAACTGCTTGAGCACCTGCTGGCGCAGACGCAGTTGGGCATCGATCGGCTCATGGCAAGCGGCCACCGCATGGTTGAGGCGAATCAGCCTGTTGTGCGCGCCCACCGCCCAAAACAACAGCAGCGCGATCAGGGCGGCGCCCAGGGCGGTGGTGGTGGTCATGGCAGCCAGGGGTGAGCGGCCAGCGCGCCG
>JBILGP010000359.1:0-3245 GCA_044350985.1 Polaromonas sp.
CCACCTATGTGGCGGTCCAGCGCAGCATCGCCGCTGCCGTGGTCGAGCGCCTGAACAGAGGGCGCATCAAGGGCCGAGTGGTCAAGGCACGCCTGTTGGTCAACGAGGACTAGCATGGACCCCAAATCAGCCATGCCACAGGCCAGCGAAAAAGGCCAGCGCCTGGCCAAGATCGTTGCCGCACGCCTGACCTGCTCGCGCCGCGAGGCTGAGCAGTACATCGTCCAAGGGTGGGTGCGGGTTGATGGCCAACTGGCCGACGCGCCGCAAATACGTGTCAGCGCTGGCCAGCGGGTGGACATCGACCCCCAGGCGCAGTTGCAGCCTCCCCTATCGGCCACTTTTTTGGTGCACAAGCCGGCGGGCGTGGACGCGACGCTGGCGCTGCTGGGCCCCGAGCATCACGTCAAGGACGATGCCTCGGGCATCCGTCCGAGCAGAACCCATCGGGTCGGACTGCAGATGCTGATGCCACTGCCCAAGCCGGCCAGCGGGCTGTGTGTCTTCAGCCAAGACACTCGGGTGCTGCGCAAGCTCACCGAAGACGCCGCTTTCATAGAGCAAGAACTCGTCGCCGAGGTCCGAGGCCAGATCGCGCCGGACGGCTTGGCCCGTCTGTGCCACGGCCTGCAGCGCCATGGCCGCCCGCTGCCGCCGGCGCGGGTGAGCTGGCAAAGCGAAACACGCCTGCGCTTTGCGGTCAAAGGCATTGCGCCCGACGCGATCGAATGGATGTGCGCCCAGGTGGGTCTGGAACTGCTGGGGTTGCGGCGCCTGCGTATAGGCCGCATCGCGATGGCGGGTCTGCCGGCTGGCCAGTGGCGTTACCTGCCCACTGGCGAGCGGTTTTGACAAGCGCTCAGTCCATACAGTCAGGGTTGCGAAGTTTGATCAAACGGGTGCGCCACCCAGACGCTCCAGCCCAGCGTAGGCCTCCTCCACAATGCCGCGCATGACATCGGCCACGCTGCGGACTTCATTGAAGTAAGCGATGCTCTGTCCTGCCGGGTAGTGCATCAGAGGAAGCACCTCGTGTTCATCGATGGCACCGAGCAAATCCCCAACCAAGATGTCCTGTAGCGGCATTTTTAACGGCTTGGGTGCGTCTGGAGCCGCCCACTCGTCCGACCATGCAGAGCGGATCTGACGCAGTGTTTTGCCACTGTCCGCGCGCGAGATGACGGTATCGTCGCTGCCGGCGACCAAGAGCTTCTGACGAAGCGCCTCGTGCATGCGGTACTCAGAGGTGGTGAGCCAGGCCGTGCCCATCCAGACCCCTTGCGCGCCCATCGCCATCGCGGCCAGCAGGTGACGTCCGGTGGCCACGCCCCCGGCTGCCAGCACAGGTACGTCGCCGGCAAGATCAACGATTTGCGGCACCAAAGAAAACGTGCCGATCGTGCCCGTGTGCGCACCGGCGTCATAGCCCTGGGCGACCAGGATGTCGATGGGCTTGGCCAGAGCGCTGCGCGCATGCTTGGGCGAGCCCACCAAGGCCAACACCAATTTTCCTGATGCCTTGGCGCGTTCGATCACGTCCGTCGGCGAGCCGATACCGCAGGCCAGCAAATTGACATCTGAGCGCATGATCATCTCAAGCTGGCGGTGCGCGACCTCCTCCGAGCGAACAAAACGCGAGCGCATGCCCGCACGTGTGGCTGGCGGCACGCCGTATTTGTGTTCGATCTCGCGCACAAAGGCCTTGTGCGCCTCGGGCAGTTGAGCCTCGATGGCGGCGCGGTCATTGGTTTCTGGCATGCCGGTGGGCAAAACCAGATTGACCCCAAAGGGACGGTTTCCGACCTGCTTGCGAATCCAAGCCAGTTCGTGCTCGATCTCCTCGGGCGTGTGGCGGGTCGCACCAAAAACCCCGAACCCTCCAGCATGACAGATGGCCGCGACAACGGCTGGGTCATGGGTGAAGCCAAAAACGGGTTGAGCAATACCCAAGCGCTTGCTTAAGCGCGTTTGCAGTCGATCGGTGGAAGACATGAGGCAAGCTCCGTGGTGTGAGGCGAGGCAGCGGCAATTCCTGGCATCTGGGGCAGAACAGGCAAACCCATATCGATTGGCCAAGATCCATGACGTGACTGATTATCGGTCACTTAGATTAATAATTGTATTTTCCGATTGACCATCAGTCAAAGGATTTGGATAATTTCGCCCATGCCGCCCCCAACCCTCGTCGCGACCGAGAAAGACCCACAGTTCGCCTACACCCTGGCCAAGGGCCTGGAGGTTCTGCGTGCGTTCGATGCAGCCTCTGCGAGTCTTGGCAACCGGGAAATTGCACAGCGAACCGGAATAGGACGACCGACGGTGGTGCGCCTGACTCGCACGCTGGCGCTACTGGGTTACCTCAAGTACCACGAGCCGACCGCGCGCTACCGACTGGCAGCGCCGGTGCTGTCTTTTGGATACCCCTTGTTATGCCAGCTTGGCTTGCGCCAACTCGCTCGACCACACATGCAAGAGCTGGCCGATTTCGCACGCGGCGCCGTCTCGCTGGCCATGCGAGGCGGCGACCAGCTTGTCCTGATCGAAACATGCGTCGACAAAAATGCACCGTCGGCCAGGCCTGATGTGGGGGCCACACGGCAGTTTCACGACACCTCTTTGGGCCACACCTACTACAGTGCGACCGGCGAGGCGGAGCGCTCTGAGATCAGCAAACTCATCGAGGCACGCAGCGCACAAGAATGGCCGGCCGTGCGGCGCCGGCTCGCCGCTTCGCGGAAAAACTTTCTGGCCAAGGGCTTTTGCATCGTGCCCACGCCCAGCGCCGGCATCGTCGCCATATCGGTACCTTTAGGCCCCATGATCGACGACGAGCTGATCATCATGAACTGCGCGGTAGCACAGTTCTACCTGCAGGCCGACATGCTGGAGTCGCAGATCGCGCCGCGCATGCTCAACCTCGTGCGCTTGCTTCAAACCACAACAGGTCGACGCTAAAACCCACAGTGCTCGCTCAAAACAACATTCACGCCCATTCAATCAAGGAGACACCCTCATGAAACACATGCTCATCCGCCGGCTCGCCGTCCTCGTCACCCTCGGTACAGGGCTGTTGAGCTCAGCCTTTGCTCAGGTCGATAACTTCCCGACCAAGCCGATTCGCCTGATCGTGCCCTATGCGGCTGGCGGCGGCACCGATCTGGTCATGCGCGCCATCGCCCCCGGCATGAGCGAAGCGCTGGGCCAGCCCATCGTGGTCGAAAACCGTCCTGGCGCAGGCACCATCA
>JBILGP010000408.1:0-2939 GCA_044350985.1 Polaromonas sp.
GCGCCTTTGACCGAGCTGCTCGCCGGCCGCGTGGATGTGGTGATCGACACCATGACCAGCACCGCGCCCATGCTCAAGGACAAGCGGGTGCGCGGCCTGGCCGTCACCGGCGCCAAAGGCGAGCCCAATATCTTTGGCCTGCCCAATGTCGCCGAAACCTACCCCCGCTTGGTGTTCGACTCCTGGCTGGGCATCGCCGCCCCTGCGGGCCTGCCGCCGGCGATTGCGGCGCGGCTGCAACGCGAGATCAAGGCGGTGATCGACTCGCCCGAGGTGCGTCAGCGCCTGATCGACTGGGGCGGCAACCCCCAGGCCAGCACACCGACCGAGTTCAAGGGCCGGGTCGAGCGCGACATTCAGGCGCTCAAGCGCATCGTGGCCGACCGCAAGATCGAGATGGAATAAGCCGCGGCCCCTTCGCTGCTGTGCAGCCGGGGGTGAAAGCCAGGCCTTAAAGCGGCACCGCCAGCATGGTGTCGATGCCAAAGGAGTCGACCACCACCGCCATGCGGCGGATCTTGAGGGCATCGGCCTTCTCGATCAGTTCGAGCTCATAGCGCGCCACCATGTAGAGCGAGGACACGCCTTCTTCGCTGGACTGGTAGACCACCAGATTGGCGCGTGCGCTGACGGCTGCGGCACTGCTGCCGGGCACGATTTGCACATTGCTCACCTGGCGCAGCAGTCGGTCGCGCCGGTAGGTGAGCACGCCCTTGGCCAGCATGGCCACCCGGTCTTGCACCATGCCATGCGAAAAGCAGCCCATGATGGGCAGGCCCAGGCCCAGGTCGCGGTTTTCACGCGAGAGCACTTCGTAGCGGCAATCGTCGGCATCAAACAGCGCCACCCAATCGGCAAAGCGCTCGTGATCCAGGTCGTCGGTGTAGCGATGCAAAAACTGGCTCACCTCCAGCCACAGCGCCCAATCAGCGGGGGAGGGCTGCGCGCGGCTCATGCCCCCTCCTTCATGTCCAGCCCCATCGTGCGGTGGTAGTGCGACCAAAAGCCGCGGATCGAGATTTCTTGCGACAGGTAGTCGGTGTCTTCAATCGCGCCGACGCCGCCCATCTCGAGCACCTCGCTGCCACCGGGTTGGCGGTGGCGTATGCCCTGCTGCACCAGGCGCAGGGCCTCGCCGTCTTCGAGCGAGATGTAGCCGGCCGGTCCGATGAAGTTGGCGGTCAGCATCTTGTCCTGTGTCATCTCGGGTGTGTCCGATTCAAAGCCCAGGTAGGTCAGGTGCAGTTCCACCAGATCAGTGCCTTTGGGCCGCAGGTGGCGGATGGCGTAGGTGTTGTCGACCTGGGCAATGATGAGCGAGGGGAAGATGGACAAGATGGTGGTCTTGTAGCCATCGCCCAGGTCCAGCGGCACCTGGGTGAGCGCCGGGTCGGCCATGCGCATGTTCGGGTTGTACTTGCCGGTGCCCTCGTAGGCCTGCGCCACGATGGCCTGGTTGTCCTTGTCCGACTCGCTGATGATGGAGTGGTTCCAGGTGTTCTTGAGGTCTTTGTCGAGCTTGATGCCGCCCTTCATGGTGGGCTGCTGCAGTCCGAAGGAGACCTGAAACTGGTGCAGCAGCGAGCCGTGGTAGGGGTCGCGCACGTTTTCGTTGTAGAGCTTCCAGTTGCCCGGTATGCGCTGGCGCAGATAGCCCAGCACCTTGGGCTTGCGCTGCACCAACAGGCGCTCGATCTGCGCCACCGCGTGCGGGCCCAGGTAGTCCACCAGCGGCGGCGCCTCTGCGCTGAAAGAGCCAAAGATCAGCCCGCCAAAGCGGGCCACCTGCATCAGGTTCAGGCCGTGGTCTTTTTTGTCAAAGCACGGCGGCATGCCGCCTTTGCCCTTGACGCCGCCGGCCATGGGCACGCCGGTGAGCTCGCCCTTGAGGTTGTAGGTCCACAGGTGGTAGGGGCAGGAAAAGCGCTGGGCGTTGCCGCGCACCGCGGTCACGATCTGCGCGCCGCGGTGGGCGCAGGAGTTTTCAAAGGCATGAAAACTCTCATCGCGCGAACGCGCCACCACCACGCGGGTGTTGCCCACCCAGGTGCTGACAAAGTCGCCCACGTTGGGCAGCTCCGATTCGTGGCACAGGTAGTTCCACACCGGGCCGCGAAAGATACGCTCGTTTTCCTGCTCGTAGATCTGCGGGTCGGTGAAGACGTCGTAGGGCACGCGAGAAAAATCGATTCGCGTCCACTGGCCCTTGCTGCTCATGCGGGTCCTCCCCTGGATTGGTGCGCGCCGCAAGCCTGCTGCAGCGCCCGCCTGTCTTGTGTTTCGGACCAGTTTAGCAAGCGCCCGGCGCGGGCTCAGCCGGCCACCAGACTGCGCGCCAGGGCCTCGGCCACTTCGATGCCATCGACCCCGGCCGACAAGATGCCACCGGCGTAGCTGGCGCCCTCGCCAGCCGGGTAGAGCCCGCGCACGTTCAGGCTCTGGTAGTCGGTGCCGCGCGCGATGCGCACCGGCGAGGAGGTGCGCGTCTCGACCCCGGTGAGCACCGCATCGGCGCGGTCGAAGCCGCGGATTTTCTTGGCAAAGGCGGGCAGGGCCTCGCGAATCGCTTCGATCGCGTAGCCGGGCAGGGCGCTGGCCAAATCGGTCAGGTGCACGCCCGGCTTGTAAGAAGGCAGCACCTCGCCAAAGGCCTGGGAGGGCCGGCCGGCGATGAAGTCGCCCACCAACTGCCCGGGCGCCTCGTAGCTGCTGCCGCCCAGCACGAAGGCGTGTGACTCCAGGCGCCGCTGCAGCGCCACGCCGGCCATCGGATCGACCCCACCGTCCGGTCTGACCGACTCGCCGGGCAGCAGGAAGTCCTTGGGGTTGATGCCCACCACGATGCCGGCATTGGCGTTGCGCTCATTGCGCGAATACTGGCTCATGCCGTTGGTCACCACCCGGCCGGGCTCTGACGTGGCCGCCACCACGGTGCCGCC
>JBILGP010000361.1:0-3234 GCA_044350985.1 Polaromonas sp.
AGTACTTTCGCAAGGAACTCGAGCAATTCCTGGTGGCGCAACACCAGGCCCAGGCCGATCCCCTTCAGCCCCTGGGCAGTTTTGCCGGCGCGACCGGTCTGCCGCAATTCATGCCCTCCTCCATCGCCTCCTTTGCGGTCGACTTTGACAGCGACGGCCGCATCGACCTGCGCAACAGCGTCAGTGATGCGATCGGATCGGTGGCCCGCTATCTGCAGGCCTTTGGCTGGCGCAGCGACATGCCCACCCACTACCCAGTGACCTTTGCGGACAACGCCGATATGCCCAGCCTGCTGGCACCCGACATCTTGCCGACTTTCAACGTGGCCAGTTTTCAGGCAAAAGGCGCCGTGCTGCAAGGCCCTGCGCTGCAGCACAAAGGACCGCTGGCCCTCATTGAGCTGCTCAACGGCGGCCAGACGCCCAGCTATGTGGCGGGCACCGAAAACTTCTATGCGATCACCCGCTACAACTGGAGCAGCTACTACGCCATGGCGGTGATTGATCTGGGCCAGGAGATTGCTGCGCGGCGCAGCAAACCGGCCTCCTGACCCGACCCCCATCACCCCTCCCCTGTGGAGGTCTGATCGACGGGGCCTGCCGGTTCAGCCGTACTTCAGCGCAGTCGCCTTGCCCCAAAACACGCGGTACATGAACACCGTGTAAGCGATGATCACTGGCAGCGTGATGGCCACACCGACAAAAATCACATTCAGCGACGCGGTGCTGATGGCAGCTTCCCACACGGTCATGCGGCCAATCACAATGTCCGGAAAGATGCTGTAGGCCAAGCCGAAGAAGGCCAGCACAAAAATCAGCACGGTGTTGGCAAACACCAGCCAGCCATAGCCCGCGTTCACCAAGTATGGACGCATGAGCACCCAACGCATGGCAAAGAAAGCCAGGACGCACATGAGGGGAATCGGTAGCAGGGCAAACACCTGCGGCACACCAAACCACTTCTCCAGAACGCCCTCTTTGACCAGCGGTGTGGCCGCCGAGATGGCCAGCAAGGCAGCCGCCATGGGCCACAGCACCCGCTGCGCCCAGCGCACCGCTTTTTGCTGCAGATCGCCTTCGGTTTTCATGATCAACCAGCCCGAGCCCAGCAGCACATAAGCGGCAGGCAAGGTGATGGCGATGCCCAGGCTAAATGCCCAGCCCAGAGCCCCATTGGCAAAACCGGTGATGTAGCTGCCCAGCATCCAACCCTGGGAAGCACTGGCCATGAGCGATCCTGCGAAAAACGCGCGGTTCCAGAAAGGCTTGTACTTCAGCGGCGCCTTCACCCGAAAGTCAAACGCCACACCGCGCAAAATCAAGCCGATCAGCATCACCGCCACCGGCAAATACAGCGCTTGCAGCACCAGACCATGGGCCATCGGAAAGGCGACCAACAACACGCCCACGCCCAGCACCAGCCAGGTCTCGTTGGCGTCCCAGAAGGGGCCGATGCTGGCGATCATGGTGTCCTTCTCGGCGTCGGTCGCCCTCAAAAGCAACAAGCCAACGCCCAGGTCGTAACCATCCAAAATCACATAAGCCAGCAGGGACAGGCCCATCACAGCCAGGAAAAACAGTGGCAGAAATTCAGCCCAGGTCATGGTCGCCTTCAGTGTTCACTTTGAGATACAGGGCAACTGGGTGAGGTGCATCACACCCCGGCTTTGCCCAGCAAGGCACCCGTGGGGGCTTCCTGCCTGTGTTCTTTGGGGTGCTCGGCCATGTACTTCAACACGCCGACATAAGTGACCAACAGCAGGCCGTAGACCACCAGGTAAGCCGTTAAGGTGAGCGCAATGTAGGGCGGCGGCAATGTGGTGGCAGCTTCGCTGGTGCGCATCAAACCGTACACCAGGAAGGGCTGGCGACCGATCTCGGTCACGTACCAGCCCGCCAGCGTGGCGACCCAGCCGGAAAACGCCATGCCCGAGAGCAACCACAGCAGGGGCTTGGGCAGAACGACTTCGGACTGCCTGCGCTGAAGCCACAAGCGCCAAGCGGTAAAGCCAGCCACCAACAACATCAACGAGCCCACACCCACCATCACCCGAAAGGCATAGAACACTGGTGCTACGGGTGGGTGCGCACCTTCAAATTCGTTGATGCCCTTGACTTCGCCGTCCAGATCGTGGGTCAAGATCAGGCTGGCGACTTTGGGAATCTTGACCGCGAAGTGAGTGGTGCGTGCTTCTTGGTCGGGAATGCCAAACAGCGTCAGCGGTGCGCCGCGCTCGGTTTCCCAGATGCCCTCCATGGCGGCGACCTTGGCCGGTTGGTGCTCCAGGGTGTTGAGGCCGTGCATGTCCCCCACGAGGAACTGCAGTGGCATCACGCAAGCCGCCGTAAAAATGGCCGCACGCATGGCTTTGTGGGTGCCGCGGGTGGCGCTGCCTTTGATCAGTTGCCAAGCGCACAAGCCAGCGATCAAGAACGATGCAGTCAGTGCCGAGGCGAGTAACTTGTGCGCGAATCGGTATGGAAACGACGGGTTAAAGACCACCGCCAACCAATCGGTGGGGATGAATTGGCCGTTGACGATTTCAAAGCCCGCCGGGGTGTGCATCCAGGAGTTCAGACTCAGGATCCAGAAGGCTGACATGGTGGTGCCAAACGCGACCAAAAAAGTGGCAACCAAGTGCACCCGCTCGCTCACCCTGCCGCGACCGAACAGCACGATGCCCAAGAAGCTGGCCTCCAAGAAAAACGCTGTCAGCACCTCGTAGCCCAGCAGCGGCCCTGAAATATTGCCCGTGCGCTCCATGAAGCCCGGCCAATTCGTGCCGAACTGGAAGCTCATCACAATGCCCGAAACCACCCCCAGCGCAAAGGTAAGCGCGAACACCTTGGTCCAAAAATAGTAGGCCTCTTCCCAGGCCACATCTCGGGTGCGGGCAAAGCGCAAACGGAAGAACAATAAGAACCAGCACAACGCGATCGTGATGGTCGGGAACAGGATGTGGAAGCTGATGTTCGCAGCAAACTGGATGCGAGAGAGGATGAGTGCGTCGATGTCCATGATGACTTTCTTATGAAATCACGAGGCGTCACGCAATGGGCCCATGTCTGTTGTTTTGTTGGCTCGACCGGTCAGGCGGTCTTTGAATTCGAGCACTCTGGTCACCGTGGCACCCATGCCCATGAGCTGCATGGCGGTCTCGGGCGCAAGTTTTTGCACATCGTCAAACCAAGTCATGAGGCGGTCAATCAGGTCGTGCATTTCGCGCATGCGCT
>JBILGP010000362.1:0-3233 GCA_044350985.1 Polaromonas sp.
CGGCCTGAGCAACGTGGTGCTGGGCTGGCCGCTGGTGGCCGCGCTGGCGCATACTGCGGGGGCGGCGGCGCTGGTCATCGTTTTGACCGCTACCATCTGCACCACGCGCACTGCGGCGCGCGCCCAACCGACCGCCCCTTTGAAGCAAGCCTCAGCATGAGTTCCGCCCAAGCCCCGGCCGCCGCGCCCGACCTGTCGCGCTGGTCCCAGTTTTACGCGCTGACCAAGCCGCGCGTGGTGCAGCTCATCGTCTTTTGCGCGCTCATCGGCATGGTGCTGGCCGTTCCCGGCGCGCCGCGTTGGGCCGATGTGTCGCTGGCCCTGGTCGCCTGTGTGGGCATCTGGCTGGTTGCCGGTGCCGCTGCCGCTTTCAATTGCATCGTCGAGCAGCACATTGATGCGCGCATGCGCCGCACGGCCTGGCGTCCAACCGCCAAAGGCCAGTTGAGCAATGCACAGACGCTGCTGTTTTCTGCTGTGCTGTGCGCGCTGGGCTCGGTGATCCTCTACGTCTGGGTCAATCCCCTGACCATGTGGCTGACCTTCGCCACCTTTGTCGGATATGCCGTCATCTACACGGTGGTGCTCAAGCCGCTGACGCCGCAGAACATCGTCATCGGAGGTGCCTCCGGTGCCATGCCGCCGGTGCTTGGCTGGGCGGCGATGACCGGTCAGGTCGGGGCCGAGGCGCTGATTTTGTTTCTCATCATTTTCCTGTGGACGCCGCCCCATTTCTGGGCCCTGGCGCTGTACCGGGTCGAGGACTATCGCAAGTCGGGTCTGCCCATGCTGCCGGTGACCCATGGCAATGAATTTACCCGCCTGCAAATCCTGCTCTACACCATCGTGCTGTTTGCCGCCTGCCTGATGCCCTTTGTCTTTCAGATGAGCGGCTGGTTCTACCTGCTGGTGGCCACCGTGCTGAGCGTGATGTTCTGCGCCTATGGCTGGGCCTTGTGGCGGGAGTACTCGGACGCGCTGGCACGCAAGACCTTCCGGTTTTCGCTCATTCACCTGTCGGTGCTGTTCGCCGCCTTCCTGATCGATCACTACATCCGATGACTGCGCTGCTGTCCCGTCGTGCCTCTATGCTGGCCGCAGCGGCTCTGATGCTTGGCGCCTGCTCGCCCGACAAGCCGCAGTTTCGAAGCATCGACATCACCGGTGCCGATTACGCGCGCGACTTCAAGCTGGCCGACCACAACGGGCAGCCGCGCACCCTGGCCGATTTCCGGGGCAAGGTGGTGGTGATTTTTTTTGGTTTTGCCCAGTGCCCTGATGTCTGTCCCACCGCCATGGCTGAGCTTGCCGAGATCAAGCGTCTGCTGGGCGCTGATGGAGGCAAAGTGCAGGGCCTTTTTGTCACGCTGGACCCCGAGCGCGACACCCCCGAGGTGCTCAAGGCCTATATGGGCAACTTCGACCCGGCCTTTCTGGCCCTTCGCCCGACCCCGCAAGAGCTGCCCGATCTGGCCAAGCACTTCAAGATCTTCTACAAGAAAAACGAAGGCAAAACCGCAGGCAGCTACACCCTCGATCACACCGCGGCCAGCTATGTGTTCGATCTGCAGGGTCGGGTGCGGCTTTACACCCGCCACGGCATGGGCCCTGCGGCACTGGCCGAAGACCTGAAGATACTGGTCAAGGGCGCTTGAGGCCCTGGCGCTTCAGGGCTGGATTTTCTGCTCGCGGATGATCTGGCCCAGATCCTGGGTGTCGGCTGCGATGCGGCTTTTGAGCTCCTCCGGCCCCGAGCCGATCGGCTGCCAGCCCTGCTGCACCAGCTTGGCGCGTATATCGGCCGAACGCACGATCTCGGCCACCACGGCGCTCAGGCGCTGCACCTGCGCGGCCGGCTGCGTGGCCGGCGTGGCCACCGCATTCCAGATTTCAAGCCGGTAGTTCTTCACGCCTGCCTCGGCCAGACTGGGTACATCGGGCGCCAGGGCGCTGCGCCCGGCGCTGGTGCTGCCAAGCACACGCAGCTTGCCGCTGCGCGCCTGCGCTGCGGCCAGTGCCGGTGGCAGCAAGGCGGCCTGGATCTGCGCGCCCAAAATCGCCGTGATCACCTGCGGGTTGCCAGGGTAGGGCACATGCACCGGAGCAATACCGGTGCGCGCCTTGAGCAACTCCATGCCCAGGTGGGCCACCGTGCCCACGCCGGGCGAGCCATAGCTGGCGGCCGCGCCGCTTTGGCGCATCTGGGCCAGCCACTGGGCGGCATCCGCACCGGGCGCGTCGGCAGGCACGGCGAGCACCAGAGGCGCGGTGCCGATCAGACTGACGGGCGCGAGGTCTTTTTGGGGGTCGTAGGGCAGCTTGGGATTGAGCAAGCCGGCAATCGTCATGTTGCCGTTGATCATCAGCCCCAGGGTGTGGCCGTCGGTGGACTTGGCCACATAGTCTGCAGCGATATTGCCACCGGCGCCGACCTTGTTGTCCACGATGACGCTCTGGCCCAGCGCCTTGGACAGCGGCTCGGCCAGCAGGCGGGCGGTCAGGTCCGGGCTGGAGCCCGCCGGAAAACCGACCACCAGCCGCACCGTCTTGGTGGGCCAGTCGGCAGCCGGTTGCGCTGCCACACCGGTGCAGGTCAGGAGGGCCAGGGCGGCCAGGGCGCCCAGGGCGCCCATTGAGGTTCTTCGGTTAGACAGGCGATGGATCGGCATCTTGAGCTCCAGGGTGGGTCGACTCGCGCGGGTCTTGCGTCGTTGCAGATGCCGTATTGTGATTCATGCGCTCGACGGTCTGGCCGGTACGGGCTCATGAAAAACCCCGCCTGTGTCCGCTTTAGACGTCACGGCCAGGCCGCAGGCCGTGGCAACGCAGGTCTTCGCACGCGGGCACCTTCGATCGCTTCGTTTCCCGCGCTGCCCAATGGGCGCGCGCTGAGCTCAGCGGTAGCGCAGCTTCATCACGAGAATCGATGCGGCCAGCGCCAGCGTGATTGCGTTGGCCGCGATGATCGGCCAGGCGCCCATGGCCACGCCGTAAACCAGCCACAGCGCGATGCCACCGGTAAAGACGCTGTACATGCCCAGCGAGATGCCGCTGACGTCTCGGGTGCGGAAGGTCAGCCATGCCTGGGGCACGAAGCTGCCGGTGGTCAAGATGGCGGCTGCGTAGCCGATCAGCTCAGTCCAGTTCATGTGTGTGCTGCCGTGTGCTTGGCCATCGGGCTCGGTGGAGCGGGTCGGCGATCTGGCCTGCAGTGCCAGCCGGGGCCGCAGGCG
>JBILGP010000363.1:0-3224 GCA_044350985.1 Polaromonas sp.
GCCAGCGGTTCGCAGTGGATGCGCGCAAAGGTTGACTCGGCCCGCCGCTCGATATGGCTGACCCGCGCCACCGGCAGGCCGGGCGGGTAGACGCCGTCGACGCCGCTGGTGGTGAGCAAGTCCCCGACCTGGATGTCGGCGTTGCTGGCCATGAAGCGCAGCTCCAGCACGCCCAGCGCAGGCTCGCCGTAGGCCAC
The DNA here is from genome assembly GCA_044350985.1 of Polaromonas sp. Lineage (GTDB taxonomy): Bacteria > Pseudomonadota > Gammaproteobacteria > Burkholderiales > Burkholderiaceae_C > Polaromonas. Next base: position 198 of record JBILGP010000363.1, read on the forward strand.
GCTGCGCACGCCGGTGCGCGGATTGAGCACCGGGATGCTCAGCTCGCGATCGATGACCAGGGTGACCTCGCTGCTCATGGGATGCACGCGCGTGACCTGGCCAATGACGGCGCTGGCATCGATCACGGGCGAGCCCCGCTCGATGCCGGCCAGTGCGCCCTTGTCGAGCACCACTTTGCGCGAGTAGGGGTCAGCGGCCTCGTAGACGATTTCGGCGGCGCGCGACGAGGGCGCCAGTTGTCCCCGCAGTTCGAGCAACTGGCGCAGTTGTCGGTTCTCCAGGGTCAGCTGCTCGACCTGACCGGCGCGCAGCAACTGCCGCGCCAGCTCCTGGCGCGCCGCTTGCGCCTCGGTCTGCGCCCGCTCCAGGCTGGCCAGATGATCGCTCAGCGCCTGCCCAGCCCGCCCCGGCTGCTGGCTCAGCCATTGCAGGGGGTAGAGCACGCTGGCCAGGGCCGAGCGCAACGGCCCACTGATGCCCAGGCGGGCATCGGCGACCATCAGGAAGACGGCCAGCGCGCTGCAAAAGACCAGCTTGGACAGCGCCGACGGCCCCTGCTTGAAAAAGGGGGGCGGCGAGCGGTCGAGCGTTCCGAGTGGCATGGATCAGGCAGTCTGCGCACCGCGGCCGCCGCAGCCGCGGCCCGGCCGCTTACTCCGAGGTGAAGATGGGGCCCAGGCGCTCCATGCGCTCGAGCGCAATACCGCAGCCGCGCACCACGCAGGTCAGGGGGTCTTCGGCCACCAGCACCGGCAGACCGGTTTCTTCGCTGAGCAGGCGGTCGAGGTCGCGCAGCAGGGCGCCGCCACCGGTGAGCATCATGCCGCGGTCGGCAATGTCGGCGCCCAATTCGGGCGGCGTTTGCTCCAGCGCATTTTTGACCGCCGAGACGATGTTGTTGAGCGGATCGGTCAGCGCTTCCAAGATTTCATTGCTCGAAATGGTGAAGCTGCGCGGCACGCCCTCTGAGAGGTTGCGCCCTTTGACTTCCATCTCCCTGACCTCGCTGCCCGGGAAGGCCGAGCCGATGTTCTTTTTGATGGCTTCGGCCGTTGGCTCGCCGATGAGCATGCCGTAGTTGCGGCGGATGTAGTTGATGATGGCATCGTCAAAGCGGTCGCCCCCGACCCGCACGCTGCCCTTGTAGACCATGCCACCGAGCGAGATCACGCCCACCTCGGTGGTGCCCCCGCCAATGTCGACGACCATGGAGCCCGAGGCCTCAGAGACCGGCAGACCGGCGCCGATGGCCGCTGCCATCGGCTCTTCGATCAGGTAGACCTCCGATGCGCCGGCGCCGAGGGCCGATTCGCGGATGGCGCGGCGCTCAACCTGGGTCGAGCCACACGGCACGCAGATGATGATGCGCGGGCTCGGTTTGAAGATGCTGCGCGGGTGCACCATCTTGATGAACTGCTTGAGCATTTGCTCGGTGACGGTGAAGTCGGCAATCACGCCGTCCTTCATGGGCCGGATGGCCTCAATATTGCCCGGCACCTTGCCCAGCATGGCCTTGGCCTCGTGGCCCACGGCCTGTATGGTCTTTTTGCCTTGCGGCCCGCCTTCGTGGCGGATCGACACCACCGACGGCTCATCGAGCACGATGCCTCGGTCGCGCACAAAAATCAGGGTGTTGGCCGTGCCCAGGTCGATCGCCAGGTCGGTCGAGAAGTACCGGCGGAAAGATTCAAACATGTCAGAAGTCCGGTGGGGGCTGGCGCGCTCTTTGCCCGGGGCGAGCCAGCCGTCAATTTGCCTTGTGGGTCAGACCGACTCGCGCCCCCTTCGGGCCCGGCGAAGGCGCAGGGGGGCGCGCTCGGCCTGCAAGCGCTGTGCGCAAAGGCGGGATAATACCTGAACGCCTTTACTGCTCCTTGGCTGTGGCCTTGCGAAATTGACCCCTATGTCCCTGACTTCTAACGATATCCAGCGGCTGGCGCAGCTCTCCCGACTTCATTTTGATGGCCCCGGCAGCGCGCGCATGCTGGAGGGTTTGAACAACTTCTTTGCCATCGTCGAGCAGATGCGCGAGGTGGACACCTCTGGCGTGGTGCCCATGGCCCACCCCATCGATGCCATGCCCTTGGAGGCCTTGGCGCAACACGCCCCCAGCGCGGCACAAGGCATGGCTTTGCGCCTGCGTGACGATGTGGTGAGCGAGCCCAACCAACGCGAAGCCAACCAATGCAGCGCACCTGCGGTAGAGCGCGGTCTGTTCTTGGTGCCGAAAGTGATCGAGTAAGCCATGAGCGATCTGCACACCTTGGGCGTGGCGCAACTGTCGGCGCTTTTGCAAAACAAAGAGATCAGCGCGGTGGAGTTGGCCACGCGCATGCTGGCCCGTTTGGGCGGCAACCCCCACCACGCGTTTTTGAGCGTGGACTCCGAGGTCACCTTGGCGCAAGCCAAAGCGGCGGATGCACGCCTCGCAGCGGGTGACACGTCGCCCCTCTTGGGCGTGCCCATCGCGCACAAAGACATTTTTGTCACCACCGACTTCCCCACCACCGCAGGTTCCCGCATGCTGGAGGGCTACCGCTCGCCCTTCAACGCCACCGTGGTGCAGCGTTTGAGTGACGCCGGCATGGTGAGTTTGGGCAAGCTCAGTTGCGACGAATTTGCCATGGGCTCGGCCAATGAAAACGTGGCGGTGCCATCTGCCCAACCCTTGCCCGTGACCAACCCGTGGGATGAGAGCCGCATTCCGGGTGGCTCGTCTGGCGGCAGCGCTGCTGCCGTGGCCGGGCGTTTGACACCCGCCGCCACCGGCACCGACACCGGCGGCTCGATCCGCCAGCCCGCTGCGTTTTGCGGCATCACCGGCATCAAGCCCACCTATGGCCGCGCCTCGCGCTACGGCATGGTGGCGTTTGCTTCCAGCCTGGACCAAGCTGGCCCCATGGCCCGCAGCGCCCAAGACTGCGCTTTGTTGCTCTCGGCCATGTGTGGCCCCGATCTGGATCGCGACTCGACATCATTGGACGTGAAGGCAGAAGATTTTTCACGCGACCTGAACAAGCCTTTGA
>JBILGP010000364.1:0-3212 GCA_044350985.1 Polaromonas sp.
AGGTATCGGCGCCCGCTGCAGCCACTTGGGCAATATTGTCAATTTTGATGCCGCCATCGACTTGCAGGCGGATGTCCTTGCCGCTGGCCTCGATCCGCTGACGCGCCGCCTGCACCTTGCGCAGGGCCGAGTCGATAAAGCCCTGCCCGCCAAAGCCTGGGTTGACACTCATGATGAGGATGAGGTCGATGTCCTCGATCAGCCAATCGAGCACATCGAGCGGCTGGGCCGGGTTGAAACTCAAGCCGACCTTGCAGCCAGCGGCCTTGATGGCCTGCACGCTGCGGTGCACATGGCTGGAGGCATCCGGGTGAAAGCTGATCAAGTCGGCACCGGCGGCGGCAAAGGCGCCGGCCAAGGCATCGACCGGCTGCACCATGAGATGCACATCGATGGGCACAGCCTGACCCGATGGCGTCACCGCATGGGGCTTGAGCGCGCTGCAAATCATCGGCCCAAATGTCAGGTTGGGCACGTAATGGTTGTCCATCACGTCAAAGTGAATCCAGTCCGCGCCAGCGGCGATCACCTCGCCAACCTCCTGCCCCAAACGGGCGAAGTCAGCCGACAAAATGGATGGGGCGATGCGGTAGGTCATGGCGCTGCACGGTCAAGCGGTTAAGACAGCCATTGTGCAGCAGGGCCGAGCGGGCAAAACCCAAGGCAAGCGATGCGCGGGCGTTGTGGCTAACATGCGGTCCATGCCCAAATATGAAATAGCGTGTTCGGTTTTGCCGCAGTTCCTGCCCGAGCAGTCCGCGCCCGAGCAAGCGGTTCACACTTTTGCTTACACCGTCACCGTCACCAACAAGGGCAGCGTGGCGGCCCAGCTCATCTCGCGCCACTGGATCATCTGCGATGCCCGGGGCCTGCGCGAGGAGGTCCAGGGTCTGGGCGTGGTCGGCCAGCAACCGCTGCTGCGGCCGGGCGAATCCTTCGAGTACACCAGCGGCTGCCGCCTGCGCACGCCCAGCGGCACCATGCACGGCAGTTACTTTTTTGTTGCCGAAGACGGCACCCGCTTTGACGCGCAGATCCCGCTGTTCGTGCTGGAGGCCACCGCAACCGGGGCGCCTCGGGTGGTGCACTGACCGCTCGGCCCTCGCGCCGGGCGCTATGCTTGCAGGCCATGGGCGAATTTGAACTGATCGCGCGCCACTTCACGCGCAAAAGCCGGCGGGCCGTGCTGGGCGTTGGAGACGACTGCGCCTTGTGGCAACCGCGCCCCGGCACGCAATTGGCCGTCTCCAGCGACATGCTGGTGGCTGGGCGGCATTTTTTTGACGATGTCGATCCCTTTAGCCTGGGTCACAAAGCCCTGGCGGTCAACCTGAGCGATCTGGCAGCCTGCGGCGCCAAACCGCTGGCCTTCACACTGGCGCTGGCCTTGCCAACCGTCGACGACCCCTGGCTGGCGCGCTTTGCGGCTGGGCTGCTGGCCCTGGCCGATGCCCACGACTGCGAGCTGGTCGGCGGGGACACAACGCGCGGGCCGCTCAACATCTGCATCACCGTGCTCGGCGAGACCGAGGGCGGGGCACTGCTGCGCAGCGGGGCACAGGTCGGCGACGATGTCTATGTCAGCGGCCAGCTCGGCGATGCCCATCTGGCGCTGCAGGCCCTGCAGGGGCAGCTGAGCCTGCCAGAGCCCCTTCTGGCGTGGGCACGCCAGCGCCTGGAGCGGCCCGAGCCCAGAGTGGCGCTGGGCTTGGCCCTGCGCGGCGTGGCCAGCGCCGCCATCGATGTCAGCGACGGCCTGATCGGCGACCTGGGCCATGTGCTCAAGGCCAGCGACGCAGGCGCGACGCTGCAAACGCAGGCGCTCGAGGCGGTTTTGGGGCTGAAGCAGCATGGGCTGTGGGGCCAGGCGCCGGCAGGCCTGAAGGTGCTCGATGCGGTGCTGGCCGGTGGCGACGACTACGAGCTGGCCTTCACTGCAGCGCCCGAGGCCCGCGCCGCGGTTGCGCAGGCCAGCGCCCGCAGCGCCACAGCGGTGCACCGCATCGGGCGCATCGAGCGCGAGCCAGGACTGCGCTTGGTGGACCCGCTGGGCCACAGCGTTGACCACCGCCTGCGCGCTTTCGACCACTTTGCCTGACGCTGCCGGGAATGCGTACACCATGATCAACACCGACCCACCGCCGCTGCCGGCCATCGTCAGGCCCAACGTGCGCTTCCTGCTGGCCCATCCCGCGCATTTCATTGCGCTCGGTGGCGGGTCGGGCCTGGCGCCGATTGCGCCGGGCACCGTGGGCACCTTGTGGGCCTGGCTGGCCTTCTTGCTGCTCGACCTCTTTCTGTCGCCGACGGCGCTGGCCGGCGTGATCGCCGCGGCACTGCTGATCGGCTGGTGGGCCTGCACCGTGACCGCCCGCAACATGGGGCTGGCCGACTCCAGCCATATCGTCTGGGATGAGGTAGTGGCCTTCTGGATCGTGCTGTGGCTGCTGCTGCCAGCCACTTTGGCCTGGCAAGCCCTGGCCTTCGCGCTGTTTCGCTTTTTCGATGCGGTCAAATTCGGGCCGGTGGCCTGGGCCGATCGGCAGTTCAAGGGGTTCGGGCCACGCGGCGGCTTTGGCATCATGCTCGACGACCTGCTGGCCGCGTTTTGCACCCTGCTCGTGCTGTCCCTGTGGACCTTCATCCGATCATGATCTCCTACGCGACTGACGACCTGACCTCCAAGTTGACCGGGCAACTGGCACAACTGCTGCCATTGCGCGGCCTGATGCTGTGCACCGCCGAGAGTTGCACCGGCGGGCTCATCGCGGCTGCCTGCACCGAGCGCGCCGGCTCGAGCGTGTGGTTTGAGCGCGGCTTTGTGACTTACTCCAATGCCTCAAAAACCGATCTGCTGGGCGTGCCTGCCGACCTGATCGCCCGCCATGGCGCCGTCAGCCAGGAAGTGGCCCGCGCGATGGCCACGGGCGCCCTGGCCCATGCGCAGGCTCAGCTTGCGGTGGCAGTCACCGGCGTGGCCGGCCCCGGTGGCGGAAGTTCTGAAAAACCCGTGGGCACAGTCTGGCTGGCCTGGGCCATGGGCTCGCAAGTTCGCACCGAATGCCAGCAGTTTGCAGGCGAGCGCAGCGCGGTGCGTCAGGCCACGGTGCTTCGCGCACTGCAGGGGCTCGTCGAGATGCTGCAGACGGACCCGGCGTCTTGAGCCCGCTCAGGCCTGCTGGCTCAAGCGGTACTCGATGAGGCCTTCGAGC
>JBILGP010000019.1:0-10711 GCA_044350985.1 Polaromonas sp.
GCCGGCAAAACCGATCAAGGCAGCGCCAAAGCGGAACATCCAGGCCGACTCGAGCGGCGCTGAAAAAATCACACAAGCAAAAGCGGGCAGGCCGAGCAAGGCGCCCAGGCCGGCCAGTCGGCCGGTGTCGAGGCCGCGCGCAGACAGGCGCGCCGAGATCAAAAAGGCCAGCAGACAGCCGCCAGCGGTCAGGGCCGTCAGCGACGAGGTCCAGCTCACGTCGAGCCCAAGCACCTGTCCGCCATAGGGCTCCAAGATAATGTCCTGCATGCTGAAAGCGGCAGTGCCCAGGCCCACCGTCCAGAGGAATCGCCGCATGCGCGGCACGGCCATCAGGCGGGCCCAGTTGCGAGAAAAGCCCCCGACCTCGCGCTGGCCGCGGCGCTGGCCACGCGCCTCCTGCTTCCACAGCGAAACCAGGTTGAGCACGATCACCAAAACCGCTGAGCCCTGCACCACCTGGATCAGGCGCTTGGGGCTGAAATCTTGCAACAGCCAGGCCAGCAAAGCGCTGCCCACCATCAACCCAACAAGAAGCATGGCGTACAGCAGCGCCACCACCCGGGGACGCTTGTCGATCGGCGAGACATCGCTGGCCAGGGCCAAGCCGGCCGTCTGCGTGATCTGCATGCCAGCGCCCACCAGCAAAAAGGACAGCGCCGCGCCGAGCCGGCCAAACCAGAGCGTGCCCTCGGGCGCGTCGGACAGCAGCAGCAAAGCGAAGGGCATCATGGCCAGGCCTGCAAACATGAGCAGGCTGCCCATCCACAGGTAGGGCAGCCGTTTGAGCCCCAGGGGTGACGGATGGGTGTCGCTGCGGTAGCCGATCAGGGCGCGCGCCGGCGCAAACAGCAGCGGCAAGCCCACCGACAAGGCCACCCACCAGGCCGGCACGCCCAGCTCGACGATCATCACCCGATTGAGCGTGCCCACCAGCAGCGCCGTGGCCATGCCGATGGCGGCCTGAAACAGCGACAGGCGCAGCAGGCGCGCCAGCGGCAGCTCGTGCGAAGCCGCATCGGCAAAAGGCAGATGGCGGTTGGCAAAGGCCACCAGCCAAGCCGGCGGCTTGAGCAGGCGTCGATTCAAACGTGCCACTCCCAGGCCTGTGAGGTGTAAAAGCCACTGTGGATGCGCAAGGTGCGGCCCTCCCGCCAGCCCTGCGGACCCAGGCCTTGCGCCAGGCCTGCGCGCAGCACCGGCTCGGACACCGGCGTGAGCGAAGGCGAGCGGTCGCCGCGCGGAAACAGCCGGCCCAGCGCATGCATGGCCGCCAGCGCCGGCGTGCGTGGCGCAAAGGTGAACAGGATCGAGGCCTGGGTGCGTGCGCCCAAACGCTGCATGGCCTCGACCATGTGCGGCACGTCGTAATGGATCAGCGAATCCATGGCCACCACATGGTCGAAGCGGCCCAGCGTATCGGCCAGCATGTCACCGCTGAGAAATTGCACGCGTCCGGCACCCGTCTGCGGCAGTTGCTCATAGCGTTCGGCCGCCAGCTTGACCAGGGTGGGCGACAGGTCGATCGCCACCACCTCGGCGCCACGCGCGGCCGCCTCCATGGCCAGCGCGCCGGTGCCGCATCCGGCATCGAGCAGGCGCAGACCACGCATGTCCTGCGGCAGCCACGACAGCAAGGTGCTGCGCATCTGGTCACGACCGGCGCGCACCGTGGCGCGGATGCGGCCCACCGGCGCATTGGAAGTCAGCCGCTCCCAGGCTTTGGCCGCGGTGCGGTCAAAGTAGGTCTCGATTTGTTCGCGGCGCTCGATGTAACCGGTGCTGTTCATCAGTCAAACCCCAACAGATCAAAAATATCGCGGTCTTTCATGGGCACCGCCGGCAGCGGATCGGAGCCCTTCCAAAGCGAGGCGGCCAGGCGCATGTACTCGTCTTGCACCGCCTTGACCGCCGGCGTGGCTTCGAGCTCAAACATGGTTGACTTGGACAGCCGGCTCTTGCGGATTTCATCGAGCAGCGGAAAGTGCGCCATGCTCTTGAGCCCGGTGGCTCCATTGAATTTGTCGACCTGATCGGTGGCGTCGCTGCGGTTGACGATGACGCCGCCTAAGCGCACGTTGTAGTTCTTGGATTTCGCACCGATGGCCTGCACGATGCGATTCATGGCAAAGATGGAATCGAAATCGTTGGCGGTCACGATCAGCGCGCGGTCGGCGTGCTGCAGCGGCGCGGCAAAGCCACCACACACCACATCGCCAAGCACATCGAAGATCACCACATCGGTGTCCTCGAGCAGATGGTGCTCCTTGAGCAGCTTGACCGTCTGGCCCACCACATAGCCGCCGCAGCCAGTGCCCGCCGGCGGGCCGCCGGCTTCAACGCACATCACCCCGTTGTAGCCCTGGAAACAAAAGTCTTCGACGCGCAACTCCTCGGCATGAAAATCCACCTGCTCGAGCGCATCGATCACGGTGGGCAGCATCTTCTTGGTCAGGGTGAAGGTCGAGTCGTGCTTGGGGTCGCAGCCAATCTGCAGCACCCGCTTGCCCAGATGCGAAAAGGCGGCTGAGAGATTGGAGGAAGTGGTGCTCTTGCCGATCCCGCCCTTGCCGTAGACGGCAAAGACCTTGGCGTTGCCGATCTTGACGCTCGGGTCCAGCTGGACCTGAACGCTGCCCTCCCCGTCCTCGCCCTTGGAGGATTTCTTGATGTTGCTGATGGGAACGGTGGCGGTGCTCATGCGGGGGCTCCTTCGTAAACGCCTTCAAGACGGTCTTCCAGCTCTTCGCTGGCCTGTCTGAGGGCCTGCAGGACCTGGGGGTCGGGTTGCCAGTACTGGCGGTCTGACGCTTCGATAAGCCGGTGAGCCAGCCTGGCCGAAGCGGTCGGATTAAGTTCAGCCAAGCGCTGCCGCATCTGCGCATCGAGCACGAAGGCCTGGGTGAGCTGCTCATAGACCCAGGGCTGCACCTGCCCTGTGGTGGCCGACCAGCCCATGGTGTTGGTCAGGTGCACCTCGAGTTGGCGCACCCCTTCGTAGCCGTGCTTGAGCATGCCCTCATACCATTTCGGATTGAGCATGCGGGTGCGCGTCTCCAGCGCCACCTGCTCGCCCAGGGTGCGAACGGTGCCCCCGCCGTGGCTGTCGCGGGTCTGGTCGCCAATGTAGACCGGCGCCACCGCAGCCGCCTGCCCTCCGCCCTTGAGCGTTTTGGCCCGGGCGATGGCGCGGCTGACGCCGCCCAAGGTGTCGAAGTAGGTGTCGACCGTGGTCACACCCAGCTCGACCGAATCGAGGTTCTGGTAGGCCAACTCGACATCGGCGAGCATGCTGGCCAACAGCTTGCCCTGCTGCATCGGCTTGCCGGCGCGGCCATAGGCAAAGCCTTTGCGCCGGCTGTAGGTCTCGGCCAGCTCGTCACCGCTGTCCCAGCGGCTGTTGTCAATCAACAGGTTGACGTTGGCGCCGTAAGCGCCTTCGGCATTGCCAAACACGCGCAAGGCGGCCGTTTCCAGGTCGCAGCCGTGCTCGGCCTGATAGGCCAGCGCGTGCTTGCGAATGAAATTGTCTTGCGGCGCTTCTTCGGCGCTGGCGGCCAGGAATGCGGCCTCGGCCAGCAGCTTGATCTGCAAGGGCAGCAGATCGCGAAAAATGCCCGACAGCGAAATCACCACGTCGATGCGCGGCCGGCCCAACTCGGCCAGGCTCATCAACTCGGCGCCGGCCAGGCGCCCGTAGCTGTCAAAGCGTGGCCGCGCGCCCATCAGCGCCAGCGCCTGCGCGATCGGCCCGCCCTCGCTCTTGAGGTTGTCGGTGCCCCACAACACCATCGCAATGGATTCGGGCAGACCATGGCCATCGGCCTGGTAGCGATCGAGCAGTCGCTGGGCCTGGCGCGCGCCGTCCTTGACGGCGTAGGCGCTCGGAATGCGGAATGGGTCAAAGCCGTGCACATTGCGGCCGGTGGGCAGCACATCAGACGTGCGCAGAAGATCGCCGCCAGGGGCCGGGCGCAAGAAACCACCGTCCAGGGCGTGGACGATACCGGCGATTTCGTTGTCCTTGAGCAGTTCGGCGCGGGCAAAGACCAGCTTGTCCAACTGCTCGAGCGTGGGCCGATCGCCATCGGACGGGGCTTGCTCCACCAGTTCCAGCGCCTGCCGGGCCGACCCGCCTTGGGCCAGCAACTGCAGCACCGGCGCGGGCAGCTCGAGCTCGTACCAGGCCTTGGCGCAGGTGGTCAGCGTTTGAACGAGCTGCTCGGGGCTCATGGGCTGGCCCACCACATGCAGACCCTCTGGGATCAGGGTGTAGGCCAGCTCCAAAACAGCCGCCGACAGGCCTTGTACCTGCTGCGGCGCATCGTCGCCCCATGCCGGCTCGGCAGCCACCAAATCGAGCGCGGCGGCCTGGGCTTGAATGGCCTGGACCAATTCAAGGGCCTCCTGATTGGCCTGCGAGTCCAGGCTGCGATAGCGCTCGAGCAGGTCTTTGAGCCCGTTGAGCCCCTTGTACAGGCCGGCCTCGGACACCGGCGGCGTGAGGTAGCTGATCAAGGTGGCGGCCGAGCGCCGCTTGGCCACCGTGCCCTCCGAGGGATTGTTGGAGGCGTAGAGGTAGAAGTTGGGCATGTCGCCAATGAGGCGGTCGGGCCAGCAATCGGCGCTCAGGCCGGTTTGCTTGCCCGGCATGAACTCCAGGGCGCCATGCGTGCCAAAGTGCAGCAAGGCATGGGCGCCAAAGTCCTCGCGCAGCCAGCGGTAGAAGGCCGAAAAGGCGTGCGTCGGTGCCAAGCCCTTTTCAAACAGCAGGCGCATCGGATCGCCCTCGTAGCCCATGCCCGGCTGCAGCCCGACAAAGACATTGCCAAAGCGCTCACCCAGCACAAACAGCCGGCTGCCGTCGCTGTTAAGGCGCCCAGGCGCCGGACCCCAGGCGGCCTCGATCGGCTTGAGGTATTTCTCGCGGCGGACATGGTCGTCGGCGCTGACAAAGGCGTGAACATTGGCCATGGCGCCGTAGCGCTCGGCATTGCCCTTGATCAGGCGCTCGCGCAGCTGCTCGACGGACGCGGGCATGTCGACCGTGTAGCCCTCGCGCTTGAGCGCAGCCAAGGTGTTGTAGAGCGACTCAAACACCCCCAGGAAAGCGGCGGTACCCGTGGCGCCGGCATTGGGCGGAAAGTTAAACAAGATCGCACCGACCTTGCGTTCAGCTCGGCTGGAGCGGCGCAGCGAGATCAGCCGGGCCACCCGCGCTGACAGCGCGTTGGCGCGTTCGCTGCAGGTGTTCATGTCGTGCGCACCAACCGACTCGAAACGGCAGCCCTTGGAGCAGCCGGTGCACGCGCTCGAGCCGGCGCTGCCTCGCCCACCGTAGACCATGTTGCCGGTGGCACCGTCGAGCTCGGGGATGGAGACCATCATGGTGGCCTCGACCGGCAAAAAGCCGCGTTCGGAGGCACCCCAGCTGTCCAGGGTCTGGAACTCCACCGGCGCGACGGCCAAGTAGGGGATGTCGAGCCGCGCCAGCAGGTCCTGCGCGGCGCGCGAGTCGTTGTAGGCCGGGCCGCCGACCAGCGAAAAGCCGGTCAGCGAGACCAACGCGTCGATCGCCGGGCGGCCGTCTTTCATGAAGAACGACTCGATCCCCGGCCGGTTGTCCAGGCCGCTGGCAAAGGCCGGAACCACCCGCAGACCCCGCGCCTCGAGGGCGGTGATCACGCCATCGTAGTGCGAGGTATTGCCCGCCAGAACATAAGAGCGCAGCAGCAGCACGCCAACCGCGCCCTGGGTGCCGGTGGTGGCCACACGGGGCAAATCAGCCAGCCGATCGGACAGGCGGTGCAAGCCTTGCGCCTGCAGGCGCGGGTGGTAGATGCCCACCTCGGGATATTCGACCGGCGGCGCCACCTTGAGGCCGCGCAGCACGGCACGCGGGCCACTGGCGTAGCGATCAATGAGCAGACTGACCAGCCCCTGGATGTTGTCCTGCGAGCCTGCCAGCCAATACTGCATGGCCAGAAAATAGGCGCGCACGTCCTGCGCGGCGCCGGGGATGAAACGCAGGATCTTGGGCAACCGGCGCAGCATCTTCATCTGTTTTTCGCCAGCGCTGGTCTTTTCCTCGGCACTCATCTGGCCGGCCTGGGCGCTCTTGCCCCTGAGCTTCTTGAGAAACTCCATCGGTGCGCTGCTGGGCGCCTGCATGTCAAACTTGCCCATGCGGGTGAGCTTGCTGACCTCGCTGGCCGACATCAGGCAGACCATGGCATCGCAATGCTCGCGCCGCGCCTGCAGCGCGGGAAGCACAGGCAGGAAGTGGTCCTCCATGAAAAGCATGGTGGCGATGACGATGTCGGCCTCGCCGATATCGTGCAGGCAGCGCTCGAGCGCCGCAGCGTCACTGGCCCATTCAGAGGCCGCATGCACCCTCATCTGCAGACTCGGCAGCGTGCGCTGCAACTGTGCCAAGGCGCGCTCGGCCGCGCTGGCCAGGTGGCTGTCCATGGTGACCAACACCACCCGCATAAGCGCAGCGCCCTCCCCGCCCTTGAGGTGGCGAGCGGCGGCGCGGCTTTCAGCGGCTGAAATGAGCTTTGGCATCGTAGAGCGTGTCCACGGTGATAACGGGTACCCCACGCTCGCGCGCGTAGAGCTCGGTGTTGCGCTTGGCCTTGCCGCGCACGAAGAAGGGAATCTTTTTGAGCTCGCGCTCGGCATCAGGGCCCCAGACGGTGGACTGCGCCGCTGCGTCGCCCACCGCAGCGTCGCCTGCTGCTGCGCTCGGGGCGGCCTTGGGCACGCTGGCAACCACGGCCAGAGGCACCGCTGGAGCCGAAACGGTAGGCTCGTTGGCCGCCGGCCGCACGGGCGAGCCGGCGCGCCCCAGATGCGAAGGTGCGGCATCTTCATGAAACTCGGCATCGCCGCGAAACATGCCGATCAGGTGCTCTTCGAGCCCCATCATCAGGGGATGAACCCAGGTGTCAAACAGCACATTGGCGCCCTCGAAGCCCATTTGCGGGCTGTAGCGAGCGGGGAAGTCCTGCACATGCACCGGCGCTGAAATGACGGCACACGGCAGTCCCAGGCGCTTGGCGATGTGCCGCTCCATCTGCGTGCCCAGCACCAGCTCGGGCTGCAAGTCGCTGATGCGCTGCTCGACCTCAAGATAATCGTCGGTGATGAGCGCCTCACAGCCGTATTGCTTGGCTGCATCGCGCACTTCGCGGGCAAACTCACGGCTGTAGGTGCCCAGCCCCACGACCTCGAAGCCCATCTCCTGCGCAGCCACCCGGGCCGCGGCGACCACATGCGAGGCGTCCCCGAAGATGAACACCCGCTTGCCCGTCAGATAGGTCGAATCGACCGAACGGGCGTACCAGCCGGCACGGGACTTTTCGCGCAGATCGGGCACTTGCGGCAGGCCAGCCAGGGCGGCCACCTCGGCCACGAAATCTTGCGTGGCGTGCACGCCGATCGGCACCACCCGGGTAAAAGGCTGCTGAAACTGGCGCTGCAACCACAGCGCTGCGGTCATGCCGGTTTCGGGATAGAGCACCACGTTGAAATCGGCCTCGTGCAAGCGGGCCAGATCGGCCGCGCTGGCGCCCAGCGGCGCCACCACCTTGACCTCGATGCCCAGGTCATCGAGCAGCCCTTTGATTTCGCGCACATCATCGCGATGGCGAAAACCCAGCGCCGTGGGTCCAAGGATGTTGCAGCTCGGCCGCTGGCCCTCAGGTCTGACAGCGCGGCTGGCACGGGCCGGCGCGCTGCACAGATGGCGCACCATCTGGTAGAAGGTCTCGGCCGCGCCCCAGTTTTCCTTGCGCTGATAAGAAGGCAACTCCAGCGCCACCACCGGCACCGGCAGATCGAGCGCCCGCGCCAAGCCGCCGGGGTCGTCTTGAATCAGCTCGGCGGTGCAGGACGAACCCACCATCATGGCCCGCGGCGCAAAGCGCTCGTAAGCCTCGCGTGCAGCGGTCTTGAACAGCTCGGCGGTGTCACCGCCGAGGTCGCGCGCCTGAAAGGTGGTGTAGGTCACCGGGGGGCGGCGCGGCAACCGCTCGATCATGGTGAACAGCAGATCGGCGTAGGTGTCGCCCTGGGGTGCGTGCAGCACGTAATGCACGTCGGTCAAGGCGGTGGCCACCCGCATCGCCCCCACATGGGGCGGGCCCTCGTAAGTCCACAGCGTCAGTTGCATGGATGCGACTCCTAGGCGGCCAAACGCAGGCGGCGGTTGAGGGGACGGGCAAAGAGCTCGGCCAGATCGGCGGCCTGCTCATAACCCTGGATGGGGGTGAACACCAACTCGATCGCCCACTTGGTGGTCAGGCCCTGGGCCTCCAACGGATTGGCCAGCCCAAGACCGCAGACCACGATGTCCGGCGCGAGGGCGCGGCAGCGGTCAATTTGCTGCTCCACATGCTGGCCCTCAGACAGTTGCACGCCGGCCGGAAGCCACTCGAGTTCCTGCGCCAGATGCTGGCGGTGCAAATAAGGCGTGCCGACTTCAGTCAGACGCATCCCCAGCTCGCGCGAAAGAAACCGCGCCAGCGGAATTTCGAGCTGCGAATCGGGAAAGAAAAAGATCGACTTGCCCGCCAGGTTGGCGCGCTGCTTGGCCAGCGCCGACAGGGCCCGCTCGCGCGGTGCGGCAGTGACCTGCTCCAGTCGCTGAGGGTTCACGCCAAAGGCGTCGGTCGCGGCCCGCAGCCAGGCCGTGGTGCCCTCGACACCCAGGGGAAACGGCGCGGCCAAACGCTGGGCACCTCGGGCCTCCAGGGCGCGGGCGGTATCGGCCAAAAAGGGCTGGGCCAGCAGGTAGCGCGTGCCTGGTCCCACCGGCGGCATCTCACCGGCCCGTCGCGGCGGGAAGAACTGAACCGGCACGCCCAATTGGTCAAACAGGCGAGCAAACTGGTCTTCTACGACGTCGGCCAGGGTGCCGACCACCAGCAAGGGATCTGGGCTGTCGCTGGCCTGGGGCTCGGGCAACTGCGGCACCAAAGCGGCCAGGCAGGCGTCCTCGCCCTGGGTGAAAGTGGTCTCGATGCCGCTGCCCGAGTAATTGAGCACCCGCACCTGGGGGGAGAATTGCGCCGACAAGCGGGTCGCCGCACGCGACAAGTCGAGCTTGATGACTTCCGATGGGCACGACCCCACCAGGAACAGCAGCTTGATTTCCGGGCGGCGATCGAGCAGCCGCGTCACCACCCGATCGAGTTCTTCATTGGCGTCGGCCAGACCGGCCAGATCGCGCTCGTCGATGATGGCTGTGGCAAAACGCGGCTCGGCAAAAATCATGACCCCGGCGGCCGACTGCAGCAGGTGAGCGCAGGTGCGCGAACCGACCACCAGGAAGAAGGCGTCCTGGATTTTTCGGTGCAGCCAGATGATGCCCGTCAGGCCGCAAAACACCTCGCGCTGGCCGCGCTCGCGCAAGACGGGCACATCGGCGCAGCCCGACGATTGCGGATGCAGAGCAATGACAGGACTCATGCGGGCACCCCCGGGTGACGCTTATCGGCCGGCGAGCCGGCGGCATCAAGCCGCGCGGCGCGCAGCTTGATGAGAAATTGGGCGGCATTGATGACATAGGCCGCATAGGCAGCCAACGCCAGCCACATCAGCGCCCGCGGCTCGAGCAGGCCGCCAAAGAGCGCGATCAGGTACGCGCTGTGCAGGGCCAGCACCAGCATGCTGAACACGTCTTCCCAGTAAAAAGCCGGCGCGAACAGGTACTGTCCGAAAACCACCTTTTCCCAGATGCAACCGGTCACCATGATGGTGTAGAGCACGATCGTCTTGACGACGATGGACCACTCGGCCGCCGCCTGCCCTTGACCCGTCCAGAGAAAGCGCAGCACCAGGGCCAGACTGACCAGGAAAACCAAAAACTGCACGGGCGCCAGCACACCCTGAACCCAGGTCCAGGGCGAAGCGTCCCGGCGCTGGCGCTCTTGCGGGGTGTAGAGCGGCCTTCGGCTGTCGGGCATCGGCTGGTTGTCGGGGGGCATGAGGCAGCTTTTGTTGGGTTGACTCAAATTTAGTCGGGTCTGGGGCTTGTGTCAACTTTAATTGACGTAATACTATATTGACATTGGAAACCGCGGAATGCTCGCTTTCCCCCAGAAATCCTTTGACCTGAGCCGCTGAAGGCAGTACAAGGGAGGCTGCGGGCCGAGCCCATGGCTTAAAAGCAGCGACAATGAGCGCCCCAACGGCGGTTCATTGCCCTGTTAAAGAGGCAGCCAGGGCTCGTGCGCTCAAGTCCGCAGCACAGACTGAGTGCACAAGGAGGTCAACCCATGGGCTCGCAATCCGATAAGAAATCCGATCCGGCTGCCGAAGGACTGTTCGGTGGGCCCGATGCTGCGCCGCACGCCCGGCCCGCAGCCTATGCCGGTGAGCCAACCCATTTGCTGTCTCAAGCGGTCGCGCAGGAGATCATCCCGCGCCTGGTACGTGCCCATGCGGGGACCGCCAAAGCCTCGACGGCTGCCAAAGCCGCGCCCGTCATCGGTCAAGCCGAGGTCTTGGAGCTGGCCCGTCTGCTCGTTCACGAGGACGATGACGCACTGCACGGCGCGGTCGCTGCCCTGCGCCAGCGCGGCGTGTCGGTACAGGCTCTCTTTTTAGACCTGCTCGCACCCACAGCCCGCCATCTGGGGCAGCTTTGGGAGTGCGATGCCTGCGACTTCACCGAGGTCACAATGGCCATGGGCCGCCTGCAACA
>JBILGP010000366.1:0-3164 GCA_044350985.1 Polaromonas sp.
GGCGGCGTGATGGTGGCAATTTCCACCACCAGCACGATGTAGATGCCAAACCAGATCGGATCGATGCCGGCGGCATTGATCATGGGCATGACCACCGACAAGGTCAGCACGATCATGGACACGCCGTCCAAAAAGCAGCCCAGGATGATGTAGAGCAAGGTCAGGGCGACGATGAGCATGCCGGGCGTGAGCTGCCATTCGATGATGAGCGCAGCCACGGATTTGGGAATGCCGGTAAAGCCCATGGCCACCGTCGTGAAGGCCGCCCCGGCAATGATGAAGGCCAGCATGCACGAGGTCTCGGTGGCTTGCAGCAAGCTCGCCTGAAAACTCTTCCAGCTCAAGGTGCCGGTCAGCGCCGCCAAGATCAGCGCGCCCAGCACCCCCACGGCCGCGGCCTCGGTGGCTGTGGCAAAGCCGGCGTAGATCGAACCGATGACCAGCACCACCAGCGAGATGATCGGAAACAGTCGGCGCGAGGCGTAGAGTTTTTGCGCCAGCGTGGTCGAAGGGTCGGCCGGTGGAATCGCCTTGGGGTTGAGCCAGGCGTGCAGCATGATGCAGCCCATGAACAAGAGCACGAGCATCAGCCCGGGCAAGATGCCGGCGATGAACAACCGGGCGATCGAGACATTGGCGGCCACGCCGTAGACGATCATGATGATGGACGGCGGAATCATGATGCCCAGCGTGCCTGCGCCGGCCAGCGATCCAAGCACCACTTTTTCGTCGTAGCCGCGCCGCAGCAGCTCGGGCACGGTCATGCGGCCGATGGTCACTGCCGTGGCGGTGGACGAGCCCGAGACAGCCGCAAAAATGCCCGAGCCGATCACGTTGACATGGAGCAAACGCCCGGGCAGTCGCCTCACCCAGGGCGCCAGGCCGGTGAACATGTCTTCTGACAGCCGCGTTCGAAACAGGATCTCGCCCATCCAGATGAACAGGGGCAAGGCGGTCATGGCCCATTCGGAGCTCTGGCCCCAGACGGTGGTGGCCAGCAACTTGCCGACGGGCGCATTGGAGAAAAACGCGATGCCGATGACGCCGACGGTGATCAGCGACAAGGCGATCCACAGGCCCCCGCCGAGCAAAATGAAGATGGCGCCCAACAAGACGCCCACTGCTGCTGTTTGTTCCATGCTCTTTACTCGTGCGCTGCGTGGCGGTCTTCAGGGTTGTCGGAGGCGTTGCGCTGGTAGGACGGCCGTTGGCCGGTGAGCACGCACACCAGATCGTCGACAAAGGCCACAAACATCAGCACCACGCCCAGCGTCATGCCGATCTGCGGAATCCATTTGGGGATCGGGATCAGGCCGATGGTGTAGTCGGGGAACATGATGCCGTCGTAGAGCATGTCAAAGCAGTAGTAGCTGAAGTAGCCCATCAGCGCCGAGCCCACGGCCAGGCAGATCAGCTCGGCCACCCGCGCAGCCGCAGGCGGCAGGCGCTCGATCAGCAGGTTGACCCGGATGTGCCCGCCCCGGCGCAGCGTGAAGGCCAGTGCCAGAAAGGAGGAGGCGGCCAGGCACAGGCGAGCGAAGTCGTCGGCCGAAGGGATCAGGAAGTCAAACAGGCGGCCAAAGACCTGGGCGATCACCAGCACCCCAATCATGAATAAGAAGAAGGCAGCCAGCAGGCCGCTGCCGAGATAGAGCTTGTCCAGAAAAGCGCGCATGGGTCACCCTGCATTGAAAAAAGCCCGCCACGGTGGGCGGGCTGGGCCTGAGCGACCGGCTTACTTGAGCCTGTCGCGGTAGGCGTCGATGATCCGCTTGCCGTCCGGGCCGGCTTTTTTGAGCCAATCCTCGAGCATCTGGTCGCCAATTTTCTTGAGTTCGGTGCTAAAGGCCGGGCTGATGGCGGTCAGCGTCATGCCGTTTTTGGCCAGCACCTTGGGCGACTCGTCGTTGTCGCGCTGGCTCCACTCCCAGCCCCGACGCTCGGCAATGGCCGCTTGCTCCAGTACCGCGCGGCGAACGGCTTCAGGCAGGGCCTGGAAGGCGCGCTCGTTGACGAACACCACGTTCTTGGGCACCCAGGCCTGCGTGTCGTACACAAAGCGGGTGTAGTCCCAGGCCTTGGTCGTGACCGCGGTGGGCGCCGACGTGAACATGGTGTCAATGATGCCCGACGAGAAAGCCTGCGGGATTTCGGTGGCCTGCACGGTGGTGGGCACGGCCCCCATCAGTTGCGCCAGGCGAGCGGTCTGCGCGTTGTAGGTGCGCATTTTCGAGCCCTTGAGATCGGCCACTGAATTGATGGGCTTCTTGGCAAAAAACGCCTGTGACGGCCACGGCACCATGTAGAGCACGCGCAGCCCTTGCTTGAGCAGCTTTTCGCTGATGGCCGGACGCGAGACCTCGAGCAAGGCGCGCGCTTCCCTGTAGCTGGCCGCAAAAAACGGAATCGCGTCAAGCTCGAACACCGGGTCTTCCGGTCCCAGGTTGGGCTTGAAGATTTCACCGATCTGCACCTGACCGGTTTGCACCGCACGCTTGATCTCGGGGTTCTTGATCAGGGAGTTGGCGCTGTGCACCTTGATGTCCAAAGCGCCGTTGGTGGCCTTTTTGACATCTTCGGCGAACTGATAGTTGTTCTTGGTTTGGAATTCGGTGTCGGCATAGGGCGTGGGCATGTCCCACTTGGTTTGGGCCTGAGCCACGCCTTGGCTCAGGCAGGCCAGGGCGCCGAGCAGAGACAGCAAGATTTTGTTCATGAGCACTCCTTAAGAAGGCAGTCACTATTGCCAATGTTGCCGGGCCTGTCAACCGCATTGGCCCTAGGAGCCCAAAAAATTAGTAAGCATGCTTTGCACTGCGCGGGTGCATGGCCTGGCGGGCCACTTTCCATGCACTCAGTGGGTGCGTGAGACCGGTGCACTGACCGCGCTGCTGGCCGATGCCGCAGGCAGGGGGGCACTGCCGGCCCAGGGCCTGCCCATGACATCGAGCGCGGCTGCATCGCGCGGCTTGCCGATCGGGCTGGCGGCCAAGCCTTTTTGCACCGCCGCCAGGTCTTCTTGGCTGGGGTACTGGCCCAGCAACAGGTAGTCGAACACGCGCCGCGCGATCGGGGCGGCGTGGGCTGCGCCGAAGCCGGCGTTTTCCACCACCACGGCCAGGGCGACCCGCGGCGCCTCGGCCGGCGCGAAGGCCATGTAGAGC
>JBILGP010000367.1:0-3150 GCA_044350985.1 Polaromonas sp.
CTCCAGGAGCGGGCCAACTGGTGGACCCAGGTCTTTCAGACGGGCGCCCTGCCGCACTTTGAAGTGCCGGCCGAATTTTGCGCCGCATTCGATCGCCACCTGGCGCGACCGCCTTTGAAACACTGAGTGCGACACGCGGCCGCAGCAAGGCCATCGCGCCTGCTCGGCTGACCGACAATCGCCACCACACCCAAACCGTCGACAGGTCTTTTCGCATCGCACCGGAGCCCCACTTGAAGATCGCCACCTGGAACGTCAATTCGCTCTCGATCCGTTTGCCGCAAGTGCTCGACTGGCTGGCCAGCAACCCGGTCGATGTGCTGTGCCTGCAAGAGCTCAAGCTCACCGACGACAAGTTTCCGCTGCAAGCGCTGGAGCAGGCCGGCTATGCGCATTGCGCCGTCTTCGGCCAAAAAACCTACAACGGCGTGGCGGTGATCAGCCGCCACCCCTTAAGCCACGTGCTGCGCAATATCCAGGGACTGGCCGACGAGCAGGCGCGCTTGCTCACCGTCACCGTGCATGCGCCCGGGGCCGAGCTTCGCTTGGTCAATGGCTATTTCGTCAACGGCCAGGAACCGGGCAGCGAAAAATTCGCCTACAAGATGCACTGGCTCCAAGGCTTGCAGCAGCACCTGGCCGCCGAGATCGCGCAGGCGCTTCCAGTGGTGCTGGTGGGTGACTTCAACATCACGGCCGACGACCGCGACACCCACGACCCGCAGGGGCTCAAGGAAACCATACACCACACCACCGAGGAACGTGAGGCTTTTGCGCGCTTGCTGGCTCTGGGCATGGTCGATGCCTTCCGGCTGTTTGAGCAGCCCGAAAAAAGCTACTCCTGGTGGGACTACCGCGAGATGGCTTTTCGGCGCAACAAGGGTCTGCGCATCGACCATATCCTGGTGAGCCAATCGCTGCGCCAGCAGGTTGCCTCTTGCACGATAGACCGCCAGCCCCGCAAGAACGAGCGTCCCAGCGATCACGCCCCCGTGATCGTCGAACTGGCCGATGGCGCGCCCAGCAGCGCCTGATTTTTTCGGAGTCGCGCGAAGGCCTCATCGCGCCGAGGGCGGCGCTCCTACATTCCCACCCCGAAGACATCAGGTTTCCTGTGGGAGCCGCGCCCTCGCGGCGATGCGGCGCTCCTACAGTGAAAAATCGATTTGCTTGGGCGGGCTTATTCGAGCCCGAGTTCCTGGATCTTGCGGGTGATGGTGTTGCGGCCAATGCCCAGCTTCATCGCTGCTTCGATACGGCGGCCGCGGGTGTTGGTCAGGGCGGTCTGGATCAGCTTGGATTCAAAACGCTTGCTCAGCACATCCCACACATCGGTGTTGCCCGCTGCCAGGAGCGACAGCGCTTCGGCCTCCAATCCCGTCTCCCAGGCGTTGCCCACGGCTGCCAGGGCCGACCAGGCCGAACCGTTAGGAACTGCAACGGGCACTGGGTCGGGTCGGTCCATGGCGGGCGTCGGCGCCTGAGCGGGTGCTGCGGCGATCACGATCGGCTCGGCGCTGCCTGCAGATGCGGGCGCAGACTCACGGGCCAAGCGACTGGCCAATACCTCGGGCGGCAGGTCCTTGACCTCGATCACCTGGGCCGGGGCCATCACGGTGAGCCAGTGGCAAATGTTTTCGAGCTGACGCACATTACCTGGGAACTCGAACTGAGCCAATTGGGCCAGGGCTGCATCGGCAATGCGCTTGGGCTCGACCCCGAGCTGCTTGGCGCTTTGCTGCAAAAAATGCCGGGTCAGGGCGGGCACGTCTTCACCGCGTTCGCGCAGCGCGGGCAAGCGCAAGCGAATCACGTTGAGCCGATGGAACAGGTCTTCGCGAAACACGCCATCTTTGACCCGGCGCTCCAAATCCTGGTGCGTGGCCGCGATCACCCGAACATGGGCCTTGATCGCGCTGTGCCCGCCGACGCGGTAAAAGTGCCCATCGGAGAGCACCCGCAGCAGCCGGGTCTGCAGGTCAAAAGGCATGTCGCCGATCTCGTCGAGAAACAGCGTGCCGCCCTCGGCCTGCTCGAAGCGGCCGCGGCGCATGCTTTGGGCGCCGGTAAACGCTCCGCGCTCATGACCGAACAATTCGGACTCGAGCAGCTCCTTGGGAATGGCGGCGGTGTTGATTGCAATGAAGGGGCCGTTGGCACGCGTCGAATGCTTGTGCAGTGCCCGGGCCACCAGCTCCTTGCCCGAGCCCGACTCGCCGGTGATCATCACGGTCACATTGCTCTGCGAGAGCCGGCCAATGGCACGAAACACATCCTGCATCGCTGGCGCCTGGCCCAGCATTTCGGGGGTGTCGCTCATGCGGTCTTCGGCCACCTGCTCGCGCTGGCTTTCTTGCACAGCACGCCGGATCAGCTCGACCGCCTTGGGCAAATCGAAGGGCTTGGGCAGGTACTCGAACGCGCCACCCTGAAAGGCCGAGACGGCGCTGTCGAGATCGGAAAACGCCGTCATGATGATCACCGGCAAGCCGGGCAGGCGCGCCTTGACCTTCTCGAGCAGATCAAGCCCGGAGCCGCCGGGCATGCGAATGTCACTGACCAACACCTGGGGGCCGTCGTCCTCGCCGGCCACATCGAGCGCGCTGAGCAATTCCTTGGGGCTGGTGAAGCTGCGCGTGGCCAGGCCTTCGCGCAGCAAGGCCTTTTCCAGGACGAACCGGATGGACTGGTCATCATCAACGATCCAGATCGGTTTCATGCTTGTCTGCCCCTCTTTAGACCTTGTCGCCAAACCCCTGTGACTCAAGGCAGCGGTATGAGCACCTTGAAATCCGTGCGGCCGGGCACGCTGTCGCATTCGATCAGGCCGTGGTGCTGCTGGACAAAGTTTTGTGCCAGCGTCAACCCCAGGCCAGAGCCGCCATCGCGCCCTGTGACCAGGGGGTAGAAGATGCGCTCCTTGATCGAATCGGGCACGCCCGGTCCGTTGTCGATGACATGCAATTCCAGTGCCAGGCGATAGCGTCTCTTGCCGAAGGTCACCTGCCGAGCAATGCGCGTGCGCAGCGTGATCTGCGCATCACCCGCGGTCACCCGTTCGGCCAGGGCCTGCGCGGCGTTGTGGGCGATGTTGAGCACCGCTTGAATCAGCTGCTCGCGGTCGCCGCGGAACTCGGGGATGGAGGTGTC
>JBILGP010000368.1:0-3148 GCA_044350985.1 Polaromonas sp.
TCGGCCAGCAGCAGATGGCCACCGACGGGCAGGGCCTGGTAAATCGCGCGCAGCAAGTCGAGCACCGCCTCGTCGGCATGGTCGTGGGCCACCCGCAGCAAGGTGATCAGGTCAGCGCCTGCGGGCAAGGGGTCATCGCGGAAACTGCCGCCGTGGCAGCTGATGCGCGCGCCCAAGCCCGCCTGCTGCACCCGCTCGCGGGCCAGCGCGGCCACGCCCGGCAGGTCAAACAGCATCAGCTCAAGCGACGGGGCATGGCGCGCCAGTGCCATCACCCAGCCACCCTGGCCGCCGCCGACGTCGAGCACGACCCGGTGCCGGCCAAAGTCGTAAGCGGCTAGCAGCTCTTCGATCAGAAAGCGTTGCGAGCGGGCCATCAGCTCCGAGTAGCGGGCCAGTTGGGCCGCATCGGGCCGGCTCTGGCTGAAGTCGCGCTCGGTCACGTTGTGACCGGTCAGGTCGGTCGATTCGGCCCCTGCTGCGCCTGGCGGCGGCGCCCTCATGGGCGCAGGCTCCTGCGCGCCACCGGTGGGGTAGGGCCAGTAGGCATGCATGCCCGAGCGCTCCGGGTGTTCGAGCAGCTTGAGCGGATCGACCAGATCGGCATTGAGCAGGGCGTTGTGCTCAATCATGGCCCGCAGCCCCGCGTGGCTGGCCACGGGCACGCCCAGCGGTCCGAGCCCGTAGCGCTGGCCGCGCAGCTCCAGCAGGCCCAGGCTCACAGCTGAGTGCAGCAGACGCTGCAGGCTGTCGGCAGGCAGCCCGCTGGGCCCCTGCAATTCGGCCAGGGTGCGCGGCTGCTTGAGCAGGGTCTCGAACCAGCCCAGGCGCACGCAGGCCAGCAGCACCTGGCTGTGCACGAAACCGGCCATCAGGTCAAACAGTTGCTGCGCGCGTCGGCGCATGATCCAGCGCCCCAGGGGATTGCCCAGGGCCCATCGATAAGAGGCCGGGCTGCTGAGCCACTGGTCCCAGCGCATGGCCCAGCGTTCGCGCCAGCCCGGCGGGTTGCCGGCACTGGCCACGGTCACCCCCGATGCGCTCATGCCAGTCCGGCCACGACCACGCCGCGCGCAATCTGCTCACGCGCGTGCTGCGGCAGCAGCCGCTCCGACTCGGCCAGTACCAGTTTTTGCATGGCCGAGCGTGCCGGGCAGGCCGGCACCGAGTCGATGGCCGCCTGCATCAGCTCGCGAAAGTAGGCCACCGCACCGACCAGGCCCAGATCGGCGGCCGAGCTGGGCCGTCCGTGCTGCATGTCCTGGCCTTGGGGCTTGCCGATGGCCAGCGCCTGGCCCATTACGTCGCGGATGTCATCGGCCACCTGGTAGGCCTCGCCCAGGCAGTCGCCCAGGCGCCGCCAGGGCTGGGGGTCGTGACCGGCCGCAATCGCGCCGGCGCAGGTCGAGGCCACGAAGAGGGCGCCGGTTTTGGCCCGCTGGTACTGGCTCAGTGCCACCTTGGGCTCGCATTCCCAGGCCTGGCCGGCCACGATGCCTTCGGGCGCGCCGGTGCCTTCGCAAACAATTTGCAGCAGCGGTGCGAGTCGTTCGGGCCAGCGCACCCCGCCTTGTGCCAGTGACTGATAGGCCAACACGATCAGCGCATCACCCGTCAGCAGCGCCAAGGGCTGGCCGAACTGCTTGTGCACGGTGGGCAGCCCCCGGCGGATGTCGGCGTTGTCAAAGCAGGGCATGTCGTCATGCACGAGCGAGGCGCAGTGCAGCATTTCGATCGCAATGGCCGCTGCGTTGCTCAGCGGCGGCGCGTCGTCGCCGCAGGCCACCGCCACGGCCAAACAAAGCTGGGGGCGGATGCGGGCGCCGCCGGGGAACACGGCGTGGCGCATGGCGGCCAGCAGGCGCGGTGGTGCGCTGGCGCTGTGGACCCGGGAAAACTGTTGCTCGAGCGCTTGCTCGATGCGTAGGTTCATGCTCATGGGGCCCCCTCGTGATCGGCTCTCGCCACGGATGTCGCCGAATTGGGACACCTTCATGTGTCAATTTAACATGACACAACAGCTTGTCAAGTCGGGCGTGACCGAATGGGGAGGGACCGTGGGCCTTTGGCCCACGCCGGCGCCGCCCGATCAGGGGCGCAAGCCGGTCGGCTGCGGCTCGAGCGCCCGCCCGCCCGACTGGCGCCACAGCACGCGCACGTCGAGCCCGTCGCGCCGCACCAGCGCTTGCTGGCTGACCTGCAGATCGTCACGGCGCAGGTGACCGGTGATGAGGAAGTAGCGCGACTGCACGCCGTGGCGCTGGGCGTCGAAGGCCAGCGGGGGGCCCAGCGCGGTATTGGCCGACACCAGATCGCGCCAGTGTTGGCGCTGGCGCGCCTGCACCAGCCGGCGTGCCTGGCCCAGATCCAGACCCTTGAGGCTGGCGCTGATCAGCTCTGCGCTGGCCGTGTTGAGGTTGAGCACGGTGCGCTCGGGCAGCACGCTGATGTGCGGCGCAAGCCGGGTCAGGAGATCGGCGGGCAGACCCAGCCAGACCAGCTCGTCAACCCGCGTGGGCATGAACCCGCCCCAGGAGCCTGTCGCCGCGCTGGCAGCGCCAACGTCTGCCGCCCGGCTCGATTGCGCCGCGGCGGCCTTGGCCGCCAGCAGCGCCCGGGCCATCTGCTGCACCCGGGCAGGGGGCAGATCGAGCAGCTCGAACAGCCGCTCGGCCATCTGCACATCGGGCAGCGAGACCGTGTCGCCCTCGATCAAGTTGCTCAGGTTCAAGCGGCCCTGCAGATCTTCAATCTGGCCCGACAGAAACACCTCGTTCAGACCGCCCAGCCCGCTGGCGTTGCCGTCGCTGGCCAAAAAGCTCGACAAGCGCGCCTCTTGCAGTGGCACGGCCCACGGCTCGCCCAGGTGGTCTGCGCCGCCGCCGCGCGCGTCCTCGCGCAGGATCAACCGGGCCCAGTCCAGCGCACCTTGCACCAGCCACAGCGCCTGCTGGCGGCCGCGTTCGTTGCGCTCGACCTCGGTCAAACGCCATTGCTGCCACAGCGCGGTGGCCGCCAGCGCGGCCACCAGGCTCACGAGCAGCATCGCGCCAAGCAGGGCCGCGCCGCGCTGCGCCTTGGCCGCTGCGCGCCTGGCGCCCTGGACCTGGCTCGCCGGGCTGATTCGGTCGACCCCCATGCCCCTGAC
>JBILGP010000369.1:0-3147 GCA_044350985.1 Polaromonas sp.
GCGCGTGGTTGAAATGAGTCACATGGTCATGGGGCCGGCCTGCGGCATGATCTTGGCCGATCTGGGCGCAGAGGTGATCAAGATCGAGCCCTTGGGCGGCGACCGCACGCGCCAGTTGCTCGGTGCCGGCGCCGGTTTCTTTCCGCTGTTCAATCGCAACAAGTTGAGCCTGGCCCTGGACTTGCACCAGCCGGAGGGGCAGGCGGTTGCGCAGCGAATGTGCGGCAGCGCCGATGTGCTGATCGAGAACTTCAAGCCGGGGGCTCTGGCCCGTTACGGCCTGGGTTACGACCGCCTGCGCGAGCTCAACGAACGGCTGATCTACGTCAGTCACAAAGGTTTTTTGCCGGGGCCTTACCAGGAGCGGCTTGCACTCGATGAGGTCGTGCAGATGATGGGCGGGCTGGCCTATATGACCGGCCGGCCTGGCGATCCGCTGCGCGCTGGCTCCAGCGTCAACGACATCATGGGCGGCATGTTTGGGGCCATTGGGGTGATGGCGGCGCTGATTGCGCGCGGCATCTCGGGCAAGGGCATGGAAGTGCAGTCGGCCCTCTACGAAAACAATGTGTTTCTGGTCGGCCAGCACATGCTGCAGCATGCGATCTTGCAAAAGCCGGTCGCGCCCATGCCTGCGCGAGTCAGCCCCTGGGCCATCTACGACGTGTTCACGGTGCGCGATGGCGAGCAGATTTTTCTGGCGGCTGTCAGTGATGCCCAATGGCTGGCCTTTTGCGATGCCCTCGATTGGTCTGATCTGAAGGCCGATCCGGCGCTGGCGAGCAACAACCAGCGGGTGCTCGCCCGACCCAGCCTCATGCCCCGCCTGCGCGAGCGCTTGGGCTTGTTCACGGCCTCCAATTTGGCCCATCGAATGGAGCGTGCGGGCCTGCCGTTTGCGCTGATACGGCGCCCCGAGGACCTGCTTTGCGACGAGCACCTGCTGGCCACGGGCGGTCTGGCCCCCATGACGCTGCCCGATGGGGTGCGGGCAGGCGCGCAGGTGCTCGCGCCGCTGCTGCCGCTCACGCTGGAGGGTCAGCGCCCGGGCATTGAGCGCAGTCCGCCGCGTTGCGGCGAGCACAGCGTGCAGGTGTTGCAGTCCTTTGGATACACCGATGATGAAATCGAGCGCCTGCGCTCGCAAGGCGTGGTCGGTTAAGGCAAGCGCGAATGTGCAGGCCGATGATCCACTGGCCGGCTGGGCTTGTTCAAGCCCCATCGCGCCGAGGGCGGCGCTCCTACAAGGAGTCAGAAGCCAAAGTCCCTTGTAGGAGCCGCGCCCTCGCGGCGATTGCAGCGAAAGTCAGAAGCCAAGGCCCGTTGTGGGAGCCGCGCCCTCGCGGCGATAGGGCGCCTTTAAAACACGGCGTGGTCGCCGCGCTCAAGCTGGACTTTGCCCGCCACCAGGTCGGCGTAGAAGTCCTGCAGCCGATCGCTGCCGGTGCTTGGGGTGGCGTCGGCGTCGTAACGTCCGGTCTGCGGATGGAGCACCAGCATCGATTCGGTGGCGTAATAGCGCCCGATCTTGGCCAGCTCCGCCTTGTCGCGCAGCTTAGGGATCAGCCGGCCCGCAGCGCCTAGCACGCCCACGATGGCGTCGAGCAGGCCGACCGGGACCTGCTTGTAGCGCGGCGGCAGGCCCAGTGCCGCAAAGAGCATTTCGCCTTGTTGGCGCGGCGTCAGCGCCGGGCCGGGTCCACCGATGGGCAAGATGCGCCGATGAAGCGCCCGGTCGGTGATGCACTGAGCCAGGTACTGGCCCAGGTCCCGGTCGCTGATGGGCTTGCAGGCGGTCAGCTCACCGTTGCCAAACATGAGGTAGGGCTTGCCTTGGCGCAGCCGATCGAGTTGGCCGCTGAGCGATTTAAAAAATGCGGTGGGCCGCACGATAGAGTAGTTCAGCCCGCTGGCCATGAGTTCGCGTTCGAAGGCCAGCTTGGCCCGCTGAAAGGCCAGCAGCGGTTTTTGAACGCACAGCGCCGAAAGCAGCACCACATGCTGCACGCCCGCCAGCTGGGCCGCCTTGAGCGCGTGCAAGTGCGCCTGGTGGTCGATGGCCCAAGCGTCTGCCGGAGCGCCGGTGCGCGAGGCCAGGCAAGACAGCAGCACATCGAAGCGCTCGCCTTTGAATCCATCGCGCGCCAGACTGTCCGGGTCGCGCACGTCACCGATGCGCAGCGCCGCGCCTTGCAGCAGCCGCGCCGAGGCGTCGGGTGTCAGCGCCGCGCCCACGCCTGCCTTGGCCCTCACCAGGCACACGACCTCGTGGCCGTGCTCGAGCAAGGCAGCGACGGCCGCTCGACCGATGGTGCCGGTGGCACCGAGTACAAAGACGCGCAGAGCCATGGAACAGCGTGGGATGGCTTCGGAACACATGTCTGCGGTCGAGGGCGAGCCTAGGCGCAGACAGGATTTCCGGGGTTCAAAGACCCTATCTTATGAACAAAACCAGCAGGCAAGCGCAAGCCCAGTGCAGTTGTTGGTGCGCAAGGATGGGCGACCGTGGAGTCATATCACGCCCAGAGTCTTGAGCCGGGCCAGTTCCTCAGGGCTGATGCCAAGCTCGCCATACACCTGGCAGTTGTGTTCACCCAAACCCGGGCCGCTGCGTGGCGTCACAGCTTTGTGGTTAGAAAAGCGCGGTACGACGCAGGGCGCTGCCACATGCCCCAGGTCGGGATCGGGCAACTCAATGATGGCCTGGCGCGCCTGGACATGAGGATCATCCACGATGTCTTCAATGGTGTACACCTTGCTGTGAGGAACGTCGTGATGGGTCAGGCTGGCCTGTATCTCGGCCAGCGGAAGACTGCGGCACCAGTCAGCCACGACGGCGTCGACCTCGTCACTGTGCTCCATTCGCGCCGCTGGGCTGGCCAGTCTGTCGCCCTCGAGCAGGTCGGTGCGGCCCATGGCCTCGAAGATACGTCGGTAGGTGACACCGCTGGTTCCCACGATCGTCACCCAGTGACCGTCTTGCGTGGCAAAGATGTTGGACAGTGCGGCATAGGTGGCGCGGGCTCCTGTGCGCTCTCGCACAAAGCCCTGGTGCTGGTATTCCACCGCCAGTGGGTCCAGCATGCGCATCAATGCTTCGGTGGCCGAGAGGTCGATCTCGCAGCCTCTGGGCTTGCCAGGTTCGGT
>JBILGP010000370.1:0-3146 GCA_044350985.1 Polaromonas sp.
CGCTGCTACCGACTTACTTGTGCAGCCTATAAGTTACTCCAAGGTTCATGGCCCGTGTGCGGTTCAGGGCCACCCGAACTGGCCGCTCGCAATGACGCGGCCGTTACTCATTGCGGCCCGGCGCTGTCATCGCGCCCCTGCGCCGTCATCGCGCCCCCGCCCTGTCATCGCGAGGCACGAAGCGATCCATTACGGCCGCGGCACAAAGACATGGATTGCCGCGGCGCTGCGCGCCTCGCAATGACGGACCGTTCCTCATTGCGCCTCGGCGCTGTCATCGCGCCCTTGCACCGTCATCGCGGCCCCGCCCTGTCATCGCGAGGCACGAAGCGATCCATCGGCTGCCTTATAGGCTCATGCCCAGTTCGCGCAAGATGGCCTCGTTGTGTTCGCCCACCGCAGGCACAGGGCCCATGTGATGGGCAAAGCCGGTTTGGCTGGCCGGCGGCCAAAACACTGGCAGGGGGCCGGTGGGCGAGTCGATGGTGGTCAGGCGCTTGCGTGCGTGCAGTTGCGGATGGTCCCAGACCCCGGCCATGGTGTTCATGCGCGCGTTGGCGATTTGCGCTTCATCGAGCAACTGACCCACTTGATCGGCGCTGAGCGCGGCAAAAGTCTGCTCGATGATGGCGCGCAGGGATGCCGCGTTTTCGCAGCGGCGGACGACGCTGTCAAAACGCGGGTCGGCGCTCAATTCGGGCCGGGCCAGCACCTGCTCGCAAAAGCGCAGCCACTCGCGCTCGTTTTGCACGCCCAGAATCACGGTCTGGCCATCGCCTGCGGTGTAGGGTCCGTAGGGCTGGATCGCCGGATGCGAGGCCCCGGCGCGCGCCGGCGGGCTGGCGCCGTCCATGGCGTAGTACAGCGGGTAGCCCATCCACTCGACCAGCGACTCGAGCATGGAGACATCGATGTGCGAGCCCTGGCCGGTCTTGCCGCGCTGGATGAGCGCGGCCAGGATGGCCGAGTAGGCGTACATGCCCGCTGCAATGTCGGCCATGGAATTGCCGCTCTTGGCCGGCGCATCGGGCGTGCCGGTGACGCTGATCAGACCGGCTTCGGCCTGAATCAGCAGGTCGTAGGCCTTGCGGTTGCGGCTGGGGCCGTCCTGGCCGTAGCCCGAGATGTCGCACACGATCAGTTCAGGGCGGGCGGCCCGCAGCGTGCCGGCATCGAGCCCGAGCCGCGCGGTTGCGCCCGGGGCC
Source organism: Polaromonas sp. (assembly GCA_044350985.1). Classification (GTDB taxonomy): domain Bacteria; phylum Pseudomonadota; class Gammaproteobacteria; order Burkholderiales; family Burkholderiaceae_C; genus Polaromonas. The sequence goes on from JBILGP010000370.1 coordinate 1,206, forward strand.
AGGTTTTGCACCAGCACATCGGCGCGATCGATCAAGGCGCGCAGCGCCGCCAGATGCGAGGGCTGCTTGATGTCCAGCGCCAAACTTTCCTTGGAGCGATTGACCCACACAAAGTGCGAGGCCTGACCGCGCGCTCGCTGGTCGTAGTGGCGGGCGAAATCGCCCACCCCGGGGCGCTCGACCTTGATCACGCGGGCGCCCAGATCGGCCAGGTGGCGGGTGCACAGCGGCGCGGCAATCGCCTGCTCGAGCGAGACCACGGTGATGTGATCGAGCGGTCGGGTGGCAGACATGCCTCAGCCCTCGTACTTCTTTCCCAACTCCAATAACTCGGGCGTGCCGATCAATGCGTTGAGCTGATCGAAGTCAAGCATCTCGTCTTTGAAGGGGGCCGTGGTCTGGTGTTGGTGCAAGCTGGCGTAGTAGCGGCGCAGCAGGTGCGAGACCGCGCGGGCGGTGCCGCCCGGAAAGATCACGATCCGGTAACCCAGCTCGCCCAGCGCCGCCGCGCTGTGCACCGGCGTCTTGCCGCCTTCGACCATATTGGCCAGCATGGGGATGCGTGCAGCAAACCGGCCGCAGGCGGCCTTCATCTGCTCCGGGCTGCGCACCGCCTCGATAAAGAGGGCATCAACCCCGCAGGCCAGGTAGTGCTCGGCGCGGTCCATCGCTGCTTCAAAGCCTTCGACCGCCACCGCATCGGTGCGAGCCAGGATCAAGGTGTCTTTTGAATGCCGTGAGTCGAGCGCGGCGCGCAGCTTGCCGCACATCTCGGCCACCGGCACCACACCCTTGCCGTCAAGATGCCCGCAGCGCTTGGGAAAGGTCTGGTCTTCCAGTTGAATCATCGCCGCGCCGGCACGCTCGAAGGCGCGCACCGTGCGCTGGGTATTGAGCGCATTGCCAAAGCCGGTGTCAGCGTCGACGATGACCGGCAGCCGCACCCGCTCGGTGATACGCGCCAGGCTGTCAGCCACCTCTGTGGCAGTGGTCAGGCCGACATCAGAGCGGCCCAGGCGGGTGTAGGCGATCGAGGCGCCGGAGAGGTAAAGCGCCTCAAACCCCGCCTGCTCGGCCACCAGTGCGGTCAGCGCGTCGTAGATGCCCGGGGCCAACAGGGCCTTGGATTGCTGCAGTCTTGTGGCAAGGGTCATGATGGGTGAATCCAGAAGTTGGGGGGCGACAGTGCAATCGGCTGCCGCGCTCAGGGCGCGCCCAGCCGAGCCGCGATATCGCCGGCGGCCAGCCAGCCGCCACCGACGGCACTGAGCAAGCCGTTGCCGGCCATGTAGCCATCGGCCCCGCGACCCGACACGCCACGCGCCGCACCACCGGCGGCGTACAGGTTGTCAATCGGCTGCCCCTGCTGGTTGATGACGCGGCAGCGGGCATCGACCTCCAGACCGCCTTGGGTGTGAAACAGGGCGCCGGTGACCTTGACCGCAAAATACGGCGCCACAAGCGCGCGGCTGAAGCGCCGGCCCAGCCGGTCGGTGTGGCCCGGGCGGATCTCGTCGAGCGTGGCCTGCAAAGCAGCAGGGTCACAGCCGATCAGGGCCGCCAGAGCGGGCACATCGGCGGCGGTGCGCAGCGCGCCGGCAGACTCGGCATCGCGAAAGTCGGGAAAGCCGCGCAGCAGTTCGAGCAGCGGCGCATCAAAGACGTCCCAGGCAATGGCGCCAGGTTGGGCCAGCACATGCACGGCCGCCTCCGAGTAACCGCCCGTCTCGTCATTGAAGCGCTCGCCCAGCGCATTGATCTGCACCCCGCCTTCCATGATGAAGGCCCAGGTCACGAGCGCACCTTGCGGCATGGCCCAGGAGCCGTGGCCCTGGTAGGCATCAAGGTCGCCCATGCGCCAGCCCAGTTGCTGCCCCCAGCTGATGGCGGTGCCATCGTTGCCCTGGTGACCGGCGAACACGGCCTCGGTCATCTCGGGCA
>JBILGP010000371.1:0-3141 GCA_044350985.1 Polaromonas sp.
ACCGATGAAAGCCGCCAACAGGTGGCCATGACCTGGTACGGGCTGCGCCAGCAGGGCGAGAAGGCGCCCGCACCGAGCCCGCAGGGCCGGGCCGTGCAGCGGCCCAACCGCTGCCTGGCCGATTTTGTGGCGCCCAAGACGCTGCCGGCCGAGGTGGCGGCCGCGCGTGCGGGGGCAGCCGGCTCGGAGGGCGCCGACGGCTTTCACATCGCCGACCACATCGGTCTGTTTGCAGTGACCGCCGGCATCGGCTCGGACAAGAAGGAAAAGTACTTCCTCGACGACCACGACGATTACTCGGCCATCATGCTCAAGGCGCTGGCCGACCGGCTGGCTGAAGCCTTTGCCGAGGCCTTGCATCAGCGGGTGCGACGCGACCTGTGGGGCTACGCGCCCGACGAGCAGCTCAGCACCGAGGAGCTGATTGCCGAAACATACCGCGGCATCCGACCGGCCCCCGGCTATCCGGCCTGCCCGGACCACAGCGTCAAGCACGAGATGTTCGAGCTGCTGCGGGCCCACGAGATCGGCATGGGGCTGACCGAAAGCCTGGCCATGACGCCGGCGGCCAGTGTCAGCGGCTTCTACCTCAGCCACCCTGATGCGGTCTACTTCAACGTGGGCAAGATCGGCGAAGACCAGCTGCATGACCTGGCCCAGCGCCGGGGCCGCGATCTGCGCGAGCTCGAACGGCTGCTCGCGCCCAATTTGTAGACTGGCTCCAGGGCAGGCCCGTAAACCCCGTCATCGCGAGGAACGAAGCGATCCATCGGCGCTCGCACAACAGCCTGGATTGCCGCGCTACGCTCGCAATGACGAAGTAGTGGGCGACTCGCAATGCCGGAGTACTGCCCGACTCGCAATGGCACAAGATACAGACCTTGCCTGGCCGGGCTTCAGGAGCACAAACCTGCGGCCCGCGCGATCAGCCACTGGCCGCGGGTGGTGGCTTCCTCGGCGACGGTCTCGCAGGCGATGCCAAACTGCGCAAAGGCGGCCGCATAGCGCTGGCACAGCGGCTCATCGCCGAGCAGACGCACCGTCTTGAGCGGGCTGCCGACCAAAGCGCTGGCAATCTCGCTGCCCAGCAAAATGCCCGAGAGAAAGTCGGGCAGGCGCTGCGACTCCCATTGACCCATCAGGCCGGCCGTGCGGGCGGCAAACAGGGTGTGGGCCAGATCGGCATGGCCGCCCCGGCCCAAGGCCACGCCGGCGTCGAAGGCCTCCCGGTCGAGCGGCGCACCGGGCACAAAGGTCATCAGGCGACCCAAAATGCCGTGCTGCGTCAACAAGCCAAACAACTCGCCCGTCATATAGGTCTTGAAGGCCTGCACCTGGCCGTCGTCCCCGAGCCAAGCCCACTTGCTGTGCGTGCCCGGCAGCACGCACACGCTGTGCGCCGGCAAGTGCGCGCCCCACAGCTGGGTTTCCTCGCCGCGCATCACGTCAGCCTGACCGCGCGCATCCTGGCAGCGCAGACCCGGCACGATGTGCACCAAGGCCCCAGGCGCGCCCTCGATCTCCACCCGCGTCAGGGCATGGGCCGCTTCATGCAGACGCGCCGGACAAGGCAGATAAGGCGCCTCCTTCCAGCCCTGCCGGCTGCCGACCATGCCGCTGGCGATCACCGCCACCTCATGGGCGGCCAGCCAGGGCCCGCACAAGGCCAGCAAGCTGGCGCTAAATTGCCCCGCCGGCACCTTCATGACGCCGCCAGGCGCGCTCTTGTGCTCGAGCACCGCACCTTGGGCATCGAGCAAACTGGCGCGCAAATTGGAAGTGCCCCAGTCCAGGGCGATCAGTGCAGGGCGAGCCATGGTCAAGACCTCTCGATGAAAACAAAACCAAAACGGGGCGCAGCAAGCGCGTGGTCACAGACGCTGGAGGCCCCATGGTCAATACGCCGGCTTGACCGAAAACCAACCCGGCCGCCGCGCGTCCAGGTAGGGCGTCTGGATGCTGGCGACGCAGCGCTGCGCGAGCAAGTCCGGATCGACCGTCACGCCCAGGCCCGGCTCCTGGGGCAGCTCAAAATGACCCTCGCGCAGCAGCGGTGGATTCTTCACGATGTCGCCCACCAGGTAGGCGCGCTCGCTGTCCATCGACACCGTCATATTGGGCATGCTGGCCGCCAGGTGGATATAGGCCGCCTGTGACAGGCCAAGCTCGCCGCCGCTGTGCAAGGTCACGGGGATGCCAGCGGCCTCGGCGATCGCAGCGGCCTTGATCGTCTGCCACAGGCCGCCGGCCTCGTGCGGGTCGAGCAAGATCACATCGGCCGCATCCATGCGCACGATGTTGCTGACGTCGCTGAGCGTGTAGGCCGACTCGTCCAGGGCCACCGGGATGCTCTGCACGCGCCGCAGCTGGGCGTGGCCCAGCAGATCGTCAAGCTCGAGCGGCTGCTCGATGTACTGCAGGTCATAAGGCCTCAGGCGCTCGAGCGTGCGGCGCGCCGTGCCCGGTGTCCAGGCGCCGTTGACATCGGCACGCACATCGCAGTTGCCCACAGCCCGGCGTACCGCCTCCACGTTGCTGACATCGCTGATCGGATCCATGCCGATCTTGACCTTGAACGAGGCATAGCCCTGATCGAGAAATCCCTGGGCCGCCTGGCCCAGCCGGGCTGCATCGGTGCCAAACAGATACGCCGCCACCGGCACCCGCTGGCGGTACAAGCCGCCCCACAGCGCATGCAAGGGCTGCCCACTGACCTGGCCCAGCGCATCCCACATGGCCATCTCAACGGCCGCCATCGCCATCACGGCGGCGCGCTTGTGGTGGTAGTAGCCAGCGCCCAGCACATGGCGGGTAAAGCGCTCGACATCGCAGGCGCGGTGCTGCAGCGCAATCGGTGCGATGGTTTGCACCAGCACCGGCTCGATGAATTCGAGCAGACAGATCGTCTCGCCGTAACCCACCGCGCCGTTGGCCAGCGTGATCTGCACCACCAGACGGGTGGCCGCAGGCCGCGTGCCCGAGCCCCACTGCAGCGGGGTGTGAAACGGCATGGCCACCTTCCAGTGGCGCAGGCCGACGATGTGCAGCGGATCGATCGCAGTGCTCATGATGGGTGCGTCAAAGCCGTGCGGCTCAGTCGGGCGTGATCTGCAGCTCGCGCACCATGCGGGTGTAACGCGA
>JBILGP010000020.1:0-10557 GCA_044350985.1 Polaromonas sp.
CTGGTGGGCTGCGACCTGCGCCACAGGCACGGTCTCGGCCTTGAACGCGCCGCCGCTCATGGCCTGCAGGGCAGGGTTGGCAGTCTTGACGGAGGCGACCACCGGCCACTCGTTGTTGCCATCAGCAAAATAGGTCTGCGCCTGCGGGCTGGCCAGGTACTCGATGAATTGGATGGCGGCCGGCAGATTCTTGCTGTGGCGGGCGACGGCCGCTCCGGCAATGTTCAGATGCGTGCCCCAGGACTGCTGGTTGGGAAACACCACCTCGACCTTGCCCATCAGCGCCTGATCTTGCGCCTGCGTCGAGCGCATCAGCCGTGCAATGTAGTAGCTGTTGCTGATGGCCACCGCGCACTCGCCGCTGGCCACGGCCCGGATTTGGTCGGTGTCCCCACCTTTGGGCGCTCGGGCGAGATTGGCTTGCAGACCCTGCAGCCAGTTTTCCATCTTGGCCGGTCCCAGATGCTCGAGCATGGACCCAAACAGCGACAGGTTGTAGGGGTGAGAGCCCGAGCGCAAACAGACTCGCCCCTTGTTTTTGGGGTCTGCCAACTCCTCGTAGGTGTCCACGTCTTCACGTTTGACCCGGGTTTTGTCATAAACCACGACCCGCGCGCGAGTGGACAAGCCAAACCAGGCAATGCCGTCTGCGCCCGCAGCGGCGCGCAGCTGGGCTGGGACTGCCGCTTCGAGCAGGGGCGACTTGATCGGCCGAAACAGGCCGTCGGTCTGTCCTTTGCCCAGGCGAGCGGCATCGACCAGCAAGATCACATCGGCCGGCGAGGCGCTGCCTTCGGCTTTCAGGCGCGCGAGGATGCCAGCATCGTCGGCGTCGACCCGATTGATCTTGATGCCGGTGGCTTTGGTGAACTGGCTGTAAAGCGCTTCATCGGTCTGGTAGTGGCGGGCAGAATAGAGGTTCAGTACGTTGGACTGAGCGCCGGCCACGGTGGTGAGCAGGCCGGCAGATGCGGCCAGCAGTATGTCCTTGATGAGGCGAGACATCGTGCTTCCCTTGTGTGATTGTCAGTAAGGGTGAAGTTTAATGCAAACGAGAATTATTATCAACTGGGCTCTACCTCTGTGCCGTGTTGCCGGTGCCATGGTGCTCGCTGCGGTCGTGGTGGGATGCACCAGCGCCCCCAAAGTTGAAACAGCACCTGTGCAGGCGCCCTCAGCCCAGCCGGCTGCGCAGCCCGCGCCCAAGCGGCCGCCGCGCATCGGACTGGCCCTGGGCGGGGGCGCTGCCAAGGGCTTTGCCCATGTGGGCGTGATTGCCGTTTTGGAACAAGCGGGAATCGAGCCGTCCTTGGTGGTGGGCACTTCGGCCGGCAGCCTGGTGGCAGCGTTTTATGCCAGTGGCATGAACGCTGCCCAATTGCAGGCGACCGCCATGCGCATGGAGGAGGTCACCCTGGCCGACTGGATGGTGCCGCTGATCAACCGGGGCTTGTTCAGGGGTGAGGCGCTGGCGCGATTTGTCAACGACGCCGTGGCCAGCCGCCCCATCGAGGACATGCGCCTGACGCTGGGTGTGGTGGCGGCGGACCTGGCCAATGGTCAGCCGATTTTGTTTCGGCGTGGCAATACGGGGGCGGCCGTGCGCGCCTCCAGCGCCGTCCCTGCGATTTTTCAGCCGGTGCGCATCGGCGGTCGCGACTACGTCGATGGCGGTCTGGTTGCGCCCGTGCCGGTCCAGTTTGCCCGCCAGATGGGAGCCGAATTCGTGATTGCCGTCGATATTTCGCAGCCGCCAGAGGGGCAGCCGGCCGGAGACACCCTGCAGATCCTGATGCAAACCTTCAACATCATGGGCCAGGCGATCAACCAGCACGAGCTCAAGCAGGCCGACCTGCTGGTACGCCCCTCGCTGGTGGGTTTGCGCAGCGCCGATTTCTCGGCCCGCCAGCGCGCCATCGATGCCGGCAAGGCGGCCATGCTGGCGGCCTTGCCCGAGCTGCGCGCCAAGCTGGAGGCGGCGGCGCGTTAAGGCGACAAACCAGCATAAAAAAAGCCCGGCCTGAGCCGGGCTTTGAACGGGTCCCTGAAACCTATTTCACCTAAAGACCCGAGGAGACAAACTGTCCATACAGCTGCCCCGCAATCGGGTCGGCGGGGCAGGGATTCGATCAGCGCTTTTTGCTGGCGCCCTTGGTGGCGTTGACAGCGGTGGTGCTGACCGCCGCGAAATTGGCCTCGGCCATATCGGCGGCTTGTTTGACGGCCTTTTGCACCGACTCGAAGGCGTTGGTGGCGGCCGACACGGTGCCCTTCATCAGAGCAACAGCGGTCTCCGAGCCGGCCGGAGCGTTCTTGGCGGCACTGTCAACCAGGTTGACAAACTTGGCCTGCGCGTCGGCGGTGTGGCTCTCGACGGCCTTGGAGAATTCAGCGGTGGTGCCGCTGGCGATGTCGTACAGATGGCGGCTGTAGGCGGCCGCTTTCTCGGCCAGGGGCTGCATCAGGCTCGCTTGCAGGGCCAGCAGCTCCTGAGCGTCCTTGACGCCGAGCACGGCTTGGGTGTGGTTGGCGGTCTCGGCCAGTGCGGCTTTGGAAGCCTGGACGTTGAGCTCAACGAGCTTTTCCATGCCCTCGAAAGCCTTGTGGGTCAGGCCGAACAGGGTGTCGATGGAAGCCTTTTGGGAAGCAACAACTTGATCAACGGTCAGCATTTCTCTACTCCTGGAGGTGGTTAAACGAATCGGGCGTGCGGTGTGGCAACGTTTACTTTGCTGCACTGCACCATGGGAAGAAGTATAGGGTCGCCACGAGGCAAAGCAAGCGGTTTTTGCTGCGTTGCACCATTTTTAGGCGTGGCGCTCTAGATTTGCCCTGGCCCACAATCCACACCCCCGATCCCGATATCCAACTGCCGTGCACGCCTTCTACGCCGACCAATACGTCCTGCCGCTGCCTGCGGGGCATCGGTTCCCGATGGCCAAATACGCCCGCTTGCGTGAGCGGCTGGTCCAGACCCTGCCGCAGGTGCAACTGACCCCAGCGCCGGCAGCCAGTGACGGCGAACTGGCCTTGGTGCACGATCCGGCCTACATCCAGGCCGTTGCCAGCGGCAGCCTGAGCGCCGAGCGGCAGCGCGAAATCGGTTTTCCCTGGTCGCCTCAAATGGTCGAGCGCTCGCGTCGATCGGCCGGGGCCACCATTGCGGCCGCCCGGCTGGCCCTGGGCGCTGCTGCAGGGCGTCAAGGGCTGGCGGGCAACCTGGCAGGTGGCACCCACCATGCCAGCGCGGGCAAAGGCGCTGGCTTTTGTGTGTTCAACGATGTTGCGGTGGCGGCTCGCTTGATGCAGGCCGAATGGTCTCGCCTGCACCGACGCGCTCGGCCGCTTCAGGTGGCGGTGATCGATCTCGATGTGCACCAGGGCAACGGCACGGCCAGTATCTTTGCAGGCGATCCTTCGGTGTTCACCCTCTCACTGCATGGCGCGAAAAACTTCCCCTTTCGCAAGGAGGCAAGCGATCTGGACATCGATCTGCCCGATGGCTGCGGTGATGTGGCCTATCTGGAAGCGCTGGAGCAGGCGCTGGCCGAGCTTGAGCGGCGCTTTGAGGCTGGACTGATCTTTTACCTGGCTGGGGCCGATCCGCACGAAGGCGACCGGCTGGGCCGGCTCAAGCTGAGCTACGACGGCCTGCTGGCACGCGACCGCAGGGTCTTCGACTGGGCCTGGCAGCGGCGCATCCCGCTGGCGTTCGTGATGGCCGGTGGCTACGGGCATGACATTGAGACGTCGGTGCAGGTTCAGGTCAACACCTGGCAGGTGGCTTTTGAGTACTGGCGCCGCTGGCAGGTGGGCTGAGCGGCATCCGAGATGGGCCCATCGAAGGGGCGACCCGATGGGCCTGCTTGAGCCCGACCAGCGCCTGGCTGGCAAAATCGAGAGTTTTTGGGTTGCTGTGACTTCATCGGCAACCGGTGCTTGCATGACCGAATCATCCCGCCCCTTGCCTGAGCCTCGCAGCGCCTACCGCGTGCTGCGACCGATCAGCACCCGCTGGTCTGACAACGACGTCTATGGCCATGTCAACAATGTCGTGTACTACAGCTGGTTTGACACTGCCGTCAACGGCCACCTCATCGAGCAGGGCGTGCTCGATATCCACGCCGGCGACCTGATCGGCTTGGTGGTACAGACACAGTGCTACTATTTTTCGCCCCTGGCCTATCCTCAAGCCGTGCTGGCCGGCGTGCGTGTGGGCCATCTGGGCACGTCCAGCGTGCGTTACGAGGTGGCGCTGTTTGCGGGCGATGCCGCCCCAGAAGCACCGTGCGCTGCGCGCGGGCACTTTGTGCATGTCTACGTCGACCGACACACCCGCCGGCCTCGGCCCTTGCCCCCGCCTTTTCTTGCCGTACTGGAGAAGCTCAGATGAGTTCCAACCCTCTGCCTTTGGACCGTTTTGCCCCTGATGTCGAGGGTGCGATTGCTACTCGCATGTCGATTCGCGCCTACCTTGAGCGTCCGGTCGAACGCCACAAGATCGAACACCTCTTGCAACTGGCCAGCCGAGCGCCATCGGGCACCAACACCCAGCCCTGGCGCGTCTATGTGCTGCAGGGCGACAGCCGCCAAGCGCTGGTCGATCAGGTGTGCGCTGCGCACGATGCGATCCGTGAGCAACCGGAGCTGGCCCAGCATTACAAGGAAGAGTACGACTACTACCCGACCCAATGGAAAGATCCCTATCTGGCACGCCGGCGCGAGAACGGCTGGGGTCTGTATGGCCTGTTGGGCATCGAGCGGGGCCAGAAGGACAAAATGCATGCCCAGCATCAGCGCAATTTCCGATTTTTCGATGCGCCCGTGGGGCTGATCTTCACCATCGACCGCTCGCTCGGTCGGGGCAGCTTGCTCGATTACGGCATGTTTTTGCAAAACGTCATGCTCGCCGCGCGCGCGCAGGGCTTGCACACCTGCCCGCAAGCGGCCTGGAACGACTATCACAGCATCGTGCTGCCGCACGTCGGCGCGGGCGCCGGCGAGATGATGGTGTGCGGCATGTCGCTGGGCTATGCAGACCTAGACGCGCTGGTCAACCGCTTCTACACCCCGCGCGACCCGATCGCCGCTGCCACGCACTGGCTCGACTGAGATGCGGCGCTTGGCGTCGAGTGCGCGAGGCCCGCTGTGGGGCGCATCGCAGGGGCTTGAAGGCGCCCGATGAGCAGCATCACCTTGGTTCAGTTGCTCGGTGGCCTGTCCTATGCCACCACCTTGTTCCTGATGGCCGCGGGATTGACGCTGATCTTTGGCGTCACCCGCATTGTCAACTTCGCCCATGGCAGTTTTTTTATGCTGGGCGCGCTGTTTTCAGCGCATTGGCTGGTGCATTGGTATCCCAACTGGGCTGACAGTGCTTGGCTGTATTTGTTGGCCATGCTGCTCGGTGCGGCAGTGGCGGCCTGCGCCGGCGCGCTGGCCGATGTGCTGCTGCTGCGTCGCATGGCCGCGGCCCCGGAGCTATACCAACTGGTGGCCACGTTTGGCCTGACGCTGGCTATGCACGACGCCATGCGCTGGGTCTTCGGCAACGAGGAGGTGTTTGCGCCCAGGTTCCCCACACTCAAGGGATCGGTCGAAATCGGTGGTGAGCTGTTTCCGAGCTACCAGTTGGCACTGATGCTGGTCGGCCCCTTGGTCTGGCTGGGCTTGCACCTCATGCTCACGCGCACCTTGTTCGGCCAGCGCCTGAGGGCGGCCACCGAGGACCGTGAAATTTTGGGCACCCTGGGGGTCAACCCGCGGCCGCTGATGCTCGCTGCGGTGGTGCTCGGCTGCGCGCTGGCCGGGCTGGGCGGCGCGCTGCAACTGCCGCGTGAACCGGCCCACCTTCAAATGGACACGGCCATCATCGTCGAGACCTTTGTGGTGGTGGTCACAGGCGGGCTGGGCAGTATCGGCGGGGCGTTTGCGGCGGCACTGCTGATTGGCCTGGTCCACGCCCTGAGCATCCAGATTTTTCCGCAGGCCACCTTGGTATTGGTCTTTCTGACCATGGCGGTGGTGCTCGTGCTGCGGCCTCAGGGCTTGGCCCCTGGCCGCTTGGCGGCGGTGCACACGGTGCGCGAGCCGGCCCAGGTCTTTGGGGGCTTGCAACTGGGGCGCCCCCTGAACGCAGCGTTGACCCTGGCCTTGGTGGCCGCATGTGCAGCGGCCTGGTGGGGCGGGCCGTACTGGCAAACCCTGGCCCTCGACACGCTGGTGTTCGCGCTGTTCGGTATCAGCCTGCAAGCGATGATGGGACTTGCCGGCTTGGTGAGCTTTGGCCATGCCGCCTACTTTGCGGTGGGCGCTTATGCGGCGGCGTGGTCGCATTTGCACGCCGGCGCCGATCTGGGGGGCGCCCTGCTGATCGGGGTACTCAGCGCGGTGGCACTGGCGGCGCTTTTTGGCGCGGCTGTGGTGCGCAGCTCGGGGGTTTATCTGGCCATGTTGTCCCTGGCGCTGGCGCAGGTGGTCTGGGCCACGGCAACGCAGGCGGTGGCCTGGACCGGTGGCGACAACGGCTTGATTGGCTTGCGGCTGGTCAGCGACGACATGCGGCCCTATTTTTATGTTGCGATGGTGGCGCTGGTGCTTGCGGCCCTCGCCGCCTTGCGGCGCCTGGCCCTTTCGGGGCAGGGCGCCGCTTTGCAGGCCTTGCGCGATGCGCCGATGCGTGCGCATGCCAGTGCCTTGCCGGTGGCTGCGTTGAAATACCGGGTGTTTCTGTACAGTGCCGCTTTGGCCGGTTTGTCCGGTGCCTTGTTTGCCGCGCACAAGGGCACGGTGTTTCCTTCATCTGCATCGGTGGCCACATCGGTCGACGCCTTGCTGGTGGTGTTGCTGGGCGGGGTGCACCAACTGTGGGGTGCGGTCGTCGGCAGCACCTTGCTGCACATGGCCGCCGCCTTGCTGGGTCGGGATCTGCCTTACTGGCGCGGCGTTTTGGGCGCGGTCATCATGTTGGTGATGCTGCTCTCGCCTTCGGGCCTGCTGTCGGCTTTGGGGCCCGCTTGGGCCCGGCTGGTGCGTGGGTTGCGCAGTTGGAGGCGGCCATGAGCCAGGCGCTGCTACAAGTGTGCGATCTGGTGCGCCACTTCGCTGGTGTTCGTGCGGTCGATGGCGTGAGCCTGGAGATCGATGCGGGCCAGTGCGTCGCGCTCATCGGCCCCAACGGCGCGGGCAAGTCGACCTTGTTTGCCTGTTTGGCCGGTCAGCAAGCTCCGACGTCGGGGCAGGTGCTGTGGCAGGGCTGCAACCTTTTGGGCAAGTCACCCCGCCAGCGGCTGGAGATGGGCTTGGGCCGCAGCTTTCAGGTCGCTCAGGTGTTCGAGGCCTTGAGCGTACTGGCCAATGTTCAGCTGGCCTTGCAGGCGCGCGCAGCTCTGATTTCCGCGTGGCGGCCACTTGCGGTATGGCAAATTGAGCAGGCGATGGACTTGCTTGAGCAAGCCGGCTTGGCCGAGCTGGCCGGGCAAACTGCTGGCAGCTTGCCCTACGGTGCCAAAAAACGGCTCGAGCTGGCCATGGTGCTGGCCGGACAGCCTCGTCTGCTGCTGCTCGATGAGCCGGCTGCGGGTCTGGCCGAGCAGGAGCGGGCCCGCCTGATGGCCTGGGTGCGCTCGCTTGTGCATCAGGGCTTGGCCGTGCTTTACACGGAACACAATATGGACGCGGTTCAAGGCGTGGCCGACCGGGTGCTGGTGCTCATTGAAGGCCGACTTGTCGCCCAGGGGCGATTCGAGCAGGTGGCGGCCGATCCTGTGGTGCAGGCTCGCTACCTCGGGCGCTTGCATGAGGGCCGATGCCATGCTTGAGTTGCGTCAGTTGCAGGCGTTTTATGGCCCGGCGCAGGCGCTGTTTGGTATCGATTTGCAGATGCAGGCGGGCCAGATGGTGGTGCTTCAGGGCCTCAACGGTGCGGGCAAATCGACCCTGCTCAAGTCGGTCATGGGTCTGGAGGTCAGCACGCTCGGGCAGGTTCGCCTGCTCGGCGTGCAAGGCGAAATGGTGGACGTGGGCCGATGGAGCAGTCACCAACGAGCCCGCGCAGGTCTGGGCTACGTGGCTGAGGACCGACGGCTTTTTACCAGCTTGACCGTGCGCGACAACCTGCGTGTGGCCGGCGGTGCGCGGTGCGCCGACCGGATGGCTTGGGTGCTCGATCGCTTTGCTTTGCTCAAGCCCATGATCGACCGCAGGGCCGGTTTGATGAGCGGTGGCGAGCAGCAGATGCTGGCCGTGGCCCGCAGCTTGATGACCGAGCCGCGGCTGCTTTTGCTCGATGAGCCTTGTGAGGGGATTTCGCCGGTGCTGGTCGATGCCCTGGTGCAGGTGCTGCTTGACCTGCGCGCCGAGGGCCTGGCCTTGCTGGTGGCCGAGCAAAACCGTGTGCTGATGCAATCGGCCGATCGGCTGCTGTTGCTGGTTGCGGGTAAAGTGCGGGATTCCCAGCCTGGCCAGCCAGAAGCTGATTGACCCCAATTGCCCCCAAGTGCCCCCAATTGACTCCGATTGACCCTGATTAAATCTGATGAAGGAACAGCCCATGTCTCTGACCACCACCGCCTCCGGCCTGCAATACGAAGACACGGTCCTTGGTACCGGTGCCACGGCCAAGGCCGGTCAGTATGTGCGCGTGCACTACACCGGCTGGCTCTACGAGGACGGCCAGGTCGGCACGAAATTCGACTCCAGCAAAGACCGGGGCGAGCCTTTTGAGTTCGCTCTGGGCGCCGGCCAGGTGATCCGTGGCTGGGACGAGGGCGTGCAGGGCATGTCGGCTGGCGGCACGCGCCGATTGATCATCCCCGCCGATCTGGGCTACGGCGCCCGCGGTGCCGGTGGCGTGATCCCGCCCAACGCCACGCTGCTGTTCGAGGTCGATTTTCTCGGCGCGGCCTGAAACCGCGATTCAGGCCGGTGCGTCATGATCATCAGCAGTTTGCTCGACACCGATCTGTACAAATTCACCATGATGCAGGTGGTGCTGCATCAGTTCCCGGGCGCGCAAGTGGAGTACCGCTTCAAGTGCCGCAACGCAGGAGCCCCGGGTGTGCAGCCGCTGGCTCCTTACGTATCTCAGATCCGCGAAGAAATCAGTGCCTTGTGCGGTCTGAAGTTTCAGGATGCGGAGCTCAATTACCTGCGCTCGATGCGCTTCATCAAGAGCGACTTTGTCGACTTCCTGGGCCTGTTCCGGCTCAATGAGAAGTACATCCATGTGAGCGCCTTGCCCAGCGGCGAGATCGACATCACGATCCGTGGGCCCTGGCTGCACACCATCTTGTTTGAGATCCCGGTGCTGGCCATCGTCAACGAGGTCTATTTCCGCAACACCCACCAGTTGCCCGATTTCATGGAGGGCCGACGGCGGCTCGATGACAAGATCGGCCAGCTTCAGGTGCCCGATCTGCAGGCTTTGAAGATCGCCGACTACGGCACCCGGCGTCGGTTTTCCCTGGCCTGGCACGAGGAGGTGCTGCGCACGCTCAATGCCCGCCTCGGTTCAGGGCCGCACGGGCAGTTCGCCGGCACCAGCAATGTGCTGTTTGCGATGAAACTCGGCCTCACGCCTCTGGGCACCATGGCCCACGAGTATCTGCAGGCCTGCCAGGCGCTGGGCCCCAGGCTGCGCGACAGCCAGGTCTTTGCCTTTGAATCCTGGGCCCGGGAGTACCGTGGCGATCTGGGCATCGCGCTGTCGGACGTGTACGGCATGAACGCATTCCTGCGTGACTTTGATATGTATTTTTGCAAGCTCTTTGACGGCGCGCGTCACGACAGCGGCGATCCGTTTTCGTGGGGCGAGCGGCTGATTGAGCATTACCGCAGCAACCGTGTCGATCCCCGCACCAAGACCCTGATCTTCAGCGACGCGCTGACGGTGCCGCGCACGATCGAGCTGTACCGTCGCTTTAGCGGCCGCTGCCAACTGGCCTTCGGCATTGGCACCAACCTGACCAACGACTTGGGCTGCGAGCCCTTGCAAATCGTCATCAAGATGGTGCAGTGCAACGGCCAGCCCGTGGCCAAGCTGTCGGATACGCCGTCCAAGAACATGTGCGAAGACGAAAAATACCTGGCCTATCTGCGTCAGGTCTTTGAGATCGAGTCGGGCGCCTGAGTAACCCGGCCTGACTGCGCGGGTACCGCTTTTGTCACAATACCGAGCTTTTGGGAGTAGGTTGACGCATATGAAATATCTGCTCAGCGTGGCGTGCCGCAGCTTGTTTGCGCTTTTGCTCTTGAGCCCAGGTTGGGCCAGTGCAGCCAGCATAGACGGCGCCAGCCTCGGGCCCTGGTGGGGCCTGCCATTTGCCGGCATCTTGCTGTCCATCGCCTTGCTGCCGCTGCTGGCGCCCCAGCTGTGGCACCACCACTACGGCAAGATCTCGGCGGCCTGGGCACTGGCCTTCTTGCTGCCCTTTGCGGCGCTGTTCGGCGCCTCGGCCGCGGCAAGTAACTTGGTGCACGCGCTGCTGGCCGAGTACATCCCCTTCATCATTTTGCTCACTGCCCTGTTCACCGTATCGGGCGGGATTTACATCCGCG
>JBILGP010000372.1:0-3113 GCA_044350985.1 Polaromonas sp.
GCAGGTGCTGCCGGTGCTGGTGCACGGCGATGCCGCCGTGGGCGGCCAGGGCGTGAACCAGGAAACCCTGTGCCTGGCGCAGACCCGTGGTTATTCGACCGGCGGGACGGTGCACATCATCATCAACAACCAGATCGGCTTTACCACCTCCGATCCGCGCGATCTGCGCTCGACCGCCTTTTGCACCGACATCTTCAAGATGGTCGAGGCGCCGGTGCTGCACGTCAACGGCGATGACCCAGAGGCGGTGGTGCTGGCCACGCAGCTGGCGCTGGAGTACCGCATGGCGTTCTGCGCCGATGTGGTGGTCGACATCACCTGCTTTCGCAAGCTCGGCCACAACGAGCAAGACACCCCCAGCCTGACGCAGCCGCTGATGTACAAGAAGATTGCGCAGCACCCCGGCACCCGCAGGCTGTATGCGGACAAGCTCGCCGCGCAGGGCCTGGGCGCCACGCTCGGCGACGACATGGTCAAGGCCTATCGCGCCGCGATGGACGCCGGCCGTCACACGGTCGATCCGGTGCTCACCAACTTCAAGAGCAAGTTTGCGGTGGACTGGTCGCCCTTCCTCGGCAAGAAATGGACCGATGCGGCCGATACCGCCATTCCGATGGCCGAGTGGAAGCGTCTGGCTGAAAAGATCACCACCATCCCGGCCAGCGTGACCCCGCACCAACTGGTCAAGAAGGTGTACGACGACCGCGCCGCCATGGGGCGCGGCGAGATCAATGTCGACTGGGGCATGGGCGAGCACATGGCCTTTGCATCCCTGGTGGCCAGCGGTTTTCCGGTGCGCTTGTCTGGCGAAGACAGCGGCCGCGGCACCTTCACCCACCGGCATGCGGTCATCCACGACCAGAACCGCGAAAAATGGGACACCGGCACTTATGTGCCGCTGCAAAACGTGGCCGAGAACCAGGCACCGTTTGTGGTCATCGACTCCATCTTGTCCGAGGAGGCGGTGCTGGCCTACGAGTACGGCTATGCGTCCAACGATCCCAACACCTTGGTGATTTGGGAGGCGCAGTTCGGCGATTTTGCCAACGGCGCCCAGGTCGTGATCGACCAATTCATCGCCTCCGGCGAGGTCAAGTGGGGACGGGTCAATGGCATCACCCTGATGCTGCCGCACGGCTATGAGGGGCAGGGCCCGGAGCACAGCTCGGCCCGCGTCGAGCGTTTCATGCAGTTGGCAGCCGACACCAATATGCAGATCGTGCAGCCCACCACGGCCAGCCAGATCTTCCATGCGCTGCGCCGGCAGATGGTGCGCAACCTGCGAAAACCCCTGGTGATCTTCACGCCCAAATCGCTGCTGCGCAACAAGGACGCCACCAGCCCGATCTCCGAGTTCACCAAAGGCGGTTTCCAGACCGTCATCGGCGAGACCCGGGAGATCAAGGCCGAGAAGGTCAAGCGCGTCATCGTCTGCTCGGGCAAGGTCTACTTTGACCTGGTCAAAAAGCGCGAGGACAAGGGCGCCGACGATGTGGCCATCGTGCGCATTGAGCAGCTCTATCCCTTCCCGCACAAGGCGTTTGGTGCTGAGCTCAAGAAGTATCCCAACGCCACCGACATCGTCTGGTGTCAGGACGAGCCGCAAAACCAGGGCGCCTGGTTCTTCATTCAGCACAACCTGCATGAAAACATGAGCGAGGGCCAGCGCCTGGGCTATGCCGGGCGTGCCGCCTCGGCCTCGCCGGCTGTGGGCTATTCCCACCTGCACCAGGACCAGCAAAAGGCGCTCATTGAGGCCGCCTTTGGCAAGCTCAAGGGCTTTGTGCTGTCCAAGTGACGCCACGGCTTTTCAACAAACCGCGTTCCACAACCGACGAGATTTATTCATGGCAATCGTAGAAGTAAAAGTTCCGCAGCTGTCTGAATCCGTGGCCGAAGCCACGCTGCTGCAATGGAAGAAGAAGGCCGGGCAGGCCGTGGCCGCCGACGAGATCCTGATCGACATCGAAACCGACAAGGTGGTGATGGAGGTGCCCGCGCCGGCCGCAGGCGTGCTGGTCGAGTTGCTGGTTGGTGACGGCGGCACGGTGGTGGCCCAGCAGTTGATCGCCCGCATCGATACGGCAGCCGTTGCCGGCGCCGCTGCGCCAGCAGCCGCTGCTGCTGCGGCACCGGCGGCGGCACCGGCGGCAGCACCTGCCTCAAACGCGATGGCCGGCGTGGCCATGCCGGCAGCGGCCAAGCTGATGGCCGACAACCAAGTGGCCGCCGGATCGGTGGCGGGCTCGGGCCGGGACGGCCGCATCACCAAGGGGGACGTGATCGCTGCGGTGGCGGCCCGCCCGGCCGCAACGGTGGCCTCACCGATTCCGACGGGCGCGCCGACCACGGCCTTGCCGCAGGTGGCTGGCCCGAGCGTCGATCTGGGCCAGCGCCCCGAGCAGCGCGTGCCGATGACGCGCCTGCGCGCCCGCATCGCCGAGCGGCTGCTGCAGTCGCAGGCCACCAATGCCATTCTGACGACCTTCAACGAGGTCAACATGGCGCCGGTGATGGAGATGCGCAAGCGGTTCCAGGAGAAATTCGAGAAGGAGCATGGCGTCAAGATTGGCTTCATGAGCTTTTTCGTCAAGGCTGCGGTGCACGCGCTCAAGAAGTACCCGGTGCTCAACGCGTCGGTCGATGGCAATGACATCGTCTACCACGGCTACTTTGACATTGGCATCGCGGTCGGATCGCCGCGCGGCCTGGTCGTGCCCATCTTGCGCAATGCCGATCAGATGAGCTTTGCCGAGATCGAAAAGAAGATCGCCGAATACGGTACCAAGGCGCGCGATGGCAAGCTGGGCATCGAAGAGATGACGGGCGGCACGTTCTCGATCTCCAACGGTGGCACCTTCGGCTCCATGCTCAGCACCCCCATCATCAACCCACCGCAGTCGGCCATCTTGGGGGTGCACGCCACCAAAGACCGTGCGGTGGTGGAAAACGGGCAGATCGTGATCCGGCCGATGAACTATCTGGCGATGAGCTACGACCATCGCATCATCGATGGGCGCGAAGCCGTCCTCGGTCTGGTAGCGATGAAAGAAGCGCTGGAAGACCCGGCGCGCCTGCTTTTTGACATCTGATCGCCCTTCTCCCTCCCCCTA
>JBILGP010000373.1:0-3111 GCA_044350985.1 Polaromonas sp.
CTGGGCGTGCGCTACCTGCTGTCGGTCTCGGCGGTGGGTTCGCTCGTTGAAGAAGCTGCGCCGCTCGATCTGGTGCTGCCCGACCAGTTCATCGACCACACACGCGGTCGGCCGCGCAGCTTTTTTGGCGGTGGCGCGGTGGCCCATGTTTCGCTGGCCGAGCCCATCTGCCTGGCCTTGCAGGGACTGGTCTGGCAGGTCGCCCAGAGTCGGGGCTTCGGCCGGGGCCGCATCCACCGCGGCGGCACCTATGTGTGCATCGACGGGCCGCAGTTTTCAACCCGCGCCGAAAGTCTGATGTACCGCCAGTGGGGCGCCAGCGTGATCGGCATGACCAACCTGCCCGAGGCCCGACTGGCGCGCGAGGCCGAGATCGCCTATGCCACCCTGGCCTTGGTGACCGACTACGACTGCTGGCGCGAACGCACCGAGGCGGTGACCGCCAGCATGGCCATGGCCAACCTCATGGAAAACGCGGCCAACGCCCAAGACCTGGTGGCCGCCGTGGTCGAGCGCCTGCACCGCGAAAGGCCGACGAGTGCGGCGCACGAAGCCTTGAGCAGCGCACTGGTCACACCGGTGGCCGCGATGGACGACAGCGTGCGCCAGCGCCTGGCGCCTTTGCTCAGGCGCCTGGTGTGAGGCGGGTGCTGCGGTGTGGGGCTCAGCCCATGTGCAGGCCGCCGTTGACCGAGAAGTCGGCGCCCGTGGCATAACCGCCCTCCTCGCTGGCCAGCCAGGCCACGATGGAGGCGATCTCGCTGGGCTCGCCCAGGCGCTTGACCGGCACGGTGGCCACGATTTTCTCGAGCACATCGGGCCGGATGGACTTGACCATGTCGGTGCCGATATAGCCTGGGCTGACGGTGTTAACCGTCACGCCCTTGGTGGCCATTTCCTGCGCCAGGGCCATCGAGAAGCCGTGCATGCCGGCCTTGGCCGCCGAGTAGTTGGTCTGACCGGCCTGGCCTTTCTCGCCGTTGACCGAGGAGATCTGGATGATGCGGCCCCAACCGCGCTCGACCATATCGGGCACGACCTGCTTGGTCACGTTGAACATGGAGTTGAGGTTGGTGTCGATCACCGCATCCCAATCCTCACGCGTCATCTTGACGAACATGCGGTCGCGCGTGATCCCGGCGTTGTTGATGAGGACATCAATCGGGCCGTGCTCGGCCTTGGACTTGCTGAAAGCATCGACCGTCGATTGCCAGTCGGCCACATTGCCAACGGAGGCGTAGAAGCTAAAGCCCAGGGCCTTTTGCTCATCGAGCCACTTGTTGAAGTCGCGTGTCGGGCCGCAGCCGGCGATCACCTTGAAACCATCCTTGGCCAGTCGCTGGCAGATGGCGGTGCCGATGCCACCCATGCCCCCAGTCACATAAGCTACTTTTTGCGTCATGTCTACTCCTTGGTATGAAAAACTTGATCACCAGCCGCCGCTGAAGGCGCAGCCGGCTGGTTCTGTGAAAAAACGATCAGCGCTCGAGCGTCAGGGCCACGCCCATGCCGCCACCAATGCACAGCGCGGCCAGACCTTTGCTCACCTGACGCCGCTGCATTTCATGCAGCAAGGTCACCAGCACCCGGCAGCCAGAGGCGCCAATCGGGTGACCGATGGCAATCGCACCGCCATTGACATTGACCCGCGCCGGATCGATGTCCAGCGCCTGATTGACCGCGCAAGCCTGAGCGGCAAAGGCTTCGTTGAGCTCGAACAGGCCCACATCAGAAGCCTTCCAGCCCGCGCGGGCCAGGGCCTTTTGCGAGGCCGGCACCGGACCCATGCCCATGGTGGCCGGGTCAAGGCCCGAAGTGCCAAAAGACGCAATGCGGGCCAGGGGCGTCAGCCCCAAGCTGGCCGCTTTCTTGGCGCTCATGACCATCACGGCGGCCGCGCCGTCGTTGATGCCCGAGGCATTGCCGGCCGTGACCGTGCCCGCCTTGTCAAACGCCGGCCGCAGCCCGGCCAGGGCGTCGGCGTTGGTCTTTTTGTTGATGTACTCGTCATCGGCAAAGACGATGGGATCACCCTTTTTCTGCGCGATCGAAAAAGGCACGATCTCGTCCTTGAAGCGGCCCGCCTCTTGCGCTGCGGCCGCCTTTTGCTGGCTGGCCAAGGCCAGGGCGTCTTGCATCTGGCGCGTGATGCCATGCGCCTTGGCCACGTTCTCAGCCGTGATGCCCATGTGGTATTGGTTGTAGACGTCCCACAAGCCATCAACGATCATGGTGTCGACCATCTTCCAGTCGCCCATGCGCTGGCCATCGCGAGACGCCGGCAGCACATGCGGCGAGGCGCTCATGTTTTCCTGGCCACCGGCAATCACGATCTCGCTGTCGCCCCAGGCCACCGCCTGCGCCGCCAGCATCACGGCCTTCAGGCCCGAACCACACACCGCATTGATGGTCAGGCCCGGCACTTCCTTGGGCAGGCCCGCTTTCATCAAAGCCTGCCGGGCCGGGTTCTGACCACTGCCGGCGGCCAGAACCTGGCCCATGATGACCTCGCCGACCTGCTCGGCTGACAGGCCCGAACGGGCCATCACAGCTGAAATTACCGCCGCACCCAGTTCGGTGGCTGGTGTCTTGGCCAAAGTGCCGCCGAAGCGTCCAACTGCGGTGCGCGCCGCAGAAACAATCACGATGTCTTGCATGGTCTTCCTCGATGGATAAAAAGATTGGGGTCAGGCCTTGGCCTTGACATAGCGCCCCGGCGCCGGCTCGATGGCCTTGTATTTTCGCCCGCCATAGCTTTTGGGGGCCGCGATTTGCTTTCCCGCCTGCGCCCGCAGCCAGTCGCTCCAGTCTGGCCACCAGGAGCCGGCATGCTCCTGCGCGCCCTTGAGCCACTGATCATGGCTGGCCGGCAGCTTGTCGCAAGTCCAGTAGGAGCGCTTCTTCTTGGCCGGCGGATTGATCACACCGGCAATATGGCCTGAGGCGCCCATGACAAAGCGCTTCTTGCCGGGCAGCAGTTGGGTGGTGGCGTACGCCCCAGCGACCGGCACGATGTGGTCCTCGCGCGAGCCGTAGATGTAAACCGGCATATCGATCTTGCGCAGATCGACCTTCTCGCCGCAGACCACGGCCTTGCCCGGCTGGGCCAGG
>JBILGP010000374.1:0-3096 GCA_044350985.1 Polaromonas sp.
GCGTCGCACCATCGGGTCGAGTTGGTAAATCGATGCGGTCACCGGCTCGCCCGCCAAAGCGCCTTCGCTGCGAAACACCGCCGCATTGCTCAACTCGGCGGCCGGGATGAAACGCGCACCTTCGGCCGGTGGCGCGCCAATGGCCTGCGCCAGTACATCGCCGGTCGACTCGGCGTCAAAACCCGCCAGACCCAACATATTGCCCAGCACCCGCAGCACCTTCCAGCCCGGGCGCGCCTGCCCTCTGGGCTTGACCACGGCATGAAAGCTCTGCACCCGAGCCTCGGCGTTGACAAACGTACCAGGCGTTTCTGTAAAGGGCGCGATCGGCAGCAGCACGTCGCTGACATCCATATTGGCTTTGAAGGCACTGAGCGTGACCACCATCTGGGCGCGTCCCAGCGCGGTCTTTGCAGCTGCACCGGCGGCCGAATCAAACTCGGGCTCGGTGCCCAGCAGCAGCACGGCCTTGAGCGATCCCGAAAGCATCTGTCCGGCATCGAGCCCGCCGTTTTGGGGCTGGGCACCGACCCACTGCGCGCCAACGGTGTTGGCCGCCTCCGTGAGGTAACCGACGCTGGCGCCAGTGCGCTCGGCAATCCAGGCTGCCACCGCCAGCAGGCTCTGGGCCTGCCCATGGTGGGCCGCCGCATTGCCCAGCAAAACCGCCTTGCGCTCGCCGGCGATCAGGGCCTGTGCCATGCCGCGAGCGACATCACTGACCTGCGCGGATGCCGGCATGCCCGCCGGCAAATCCACGCCTTGAATCTGAGCCAGGGCGCTGGCCACCTCCAGCAGCGCGGCCAGCCACTGCGCCGGCGCCTCAAGGCGGCTGTGCGACACAGGCATGGCCCATGCATCAGGGCTGGGCAATTGCTTGAGACTGTTGAGGCTCATCACCTTGGCGCCTTGGCGGGCGGCCTGGCGCAGCCGCAGGGCAAACAGGGGATGGTCCTTGCGCAGGTTCGAGCCGATCACGAGCGCCGCTTGCAGGCTCGACAGGCTGGCAATCGAGGTGCCGAGCCAGCGCACGCCCTGTGCCGGCGCGAACTGGGCGCTGCGCAGGCGGTGATCGATGTTGTCGCTGCCCAGCCTGCGCATGAGCAGGCCAGCCAAATAAAGCTCTTCGAGCGTGCTGTGCGGACTGGCCAGCGTGCCGACCGAGGACGGCCCATGATCCTGCGCGATCTGCTTGAGGCCGTTGGCCACATACTCCAGGGCGACCTGCCAGTCGACTTCCTGCCACTGACCGCCCTGCTTGAGCATGGGGGCGGACAGGCGCTCATCGCCATTGAGTGCCTCATAGGAGAAGCGATCGCGGTCGGCGATCCAGCATTCATTGATCTCGTCATTTTCCAGGGGCAGCACACGCATGACCTGGTTTTGCTTGACCTGCACCACCAAGTTGGCGCCGGTGGCGTCATGGGGGCTGATGGACTTGCGGCGCGACAACTCCCAGGTGCGGGCGCTGTAGCGAAAGGGTTTGCTGGTCAGCGCGCCGACCGGGCAGATGTCGATCATGTTGCCCGACAGCTCGGAGTCAACCGACATGCCCACAAAGGTCTCGATTTCCGAATGCTCGCCGCGGTGGGACATGCCCAGTTCCATGGCACCGGCCACCTCCTGGCCAAAGCGCACGCAGCGGGTGCAGTGGATGCAGCGGCTCATCTCCTCCATGCTGATCAAGGGGCCGACGTCCTTGTGCAGCACCACGCGCTTTTCTTCGTCATAGCGCGAGCCACTGCCGCCGTAGCCGACCGCCAGATCCTGCAGTTGGCACTCGCCGCCCTGATCGCAGATCGGGCAGTCGAGCGGGTGGTTGATGAGCAAGAACTCCATCACGCTCTTTTGAGCCTTGATGGCCTTGTCGCTCTTGGTGTGCACGATCATGCCCTGCGTCACGGGCGTGGCGCAGGCCGGCATGGGCTTGGGCGCCTTCTCCACGTCCACCAGACACATGCGGCAGTTGGCCGCAATGCTGAGCTTCTTGTGGTAGCAAAAATGCGGGATGTAGGTACCGGCCTTTTCGGCGGCATGCATCACCGTGCTGCCCTCAGGCACTTCAACCTTGCGCCCATCGAGTTGGATTTCGACCATGGTGTGTGCTCTTGCTGTGCTGCGTTCAGGCGTAGGCCGGAACCATGCAGCTCTTGTGCGTGATGTGGTGTTCGAACTCGGCGCGAAAGTGCTTGATCATGGCGCGCACCGGCATGGCCGCGGCATCACCGAGCGCGCAGATCGTGCGACCCTGAATGTTGTCGGAGACCGAATTGAGCAAATCGAGGTCGCTGGGTCGACCCTGGCCGTGCTCGATGCGGTGCACCATGCGCCAGAGCCAGCCCGTGCCTTCGCGGCAGGGGGTGCATTGACCACAACTTTCGTGCATGTAAAAGTAGGACAGTCGCAGCAGGCTCTTGACCATGCAGCGGCTGTCATCCATCACGATCACCGCGCCCGAGCCCAGCATGGAGCCGGCTTTGGCAATCGAGTCGTAGTCCATGTCGGTGGCCATCATGATGTCGGCCGGCAGCACCGGCATGGACGACCCGCCGGGGATCACGGCCTTGAGTTGTCGGCCGGTGCGCACGCCGCCGGCGAGCTCGAGCAGCTTGGCAAAAGGGGTGCCCAACGGGACCTCGAAATTGCCCGGGTTGTTGACGTCGCCGCTGACGGTAAACAGCTTGGTGCCGCCGTTGTTGGGCTTGCCGATCTCGAGATAGGCCGCACCGCTGTTGCGGATGATCCAGGGCACGGCCGCAAACGTCTCGGTATTGTTGATCGTGGTAGGCTTGCCGTACAGCCCAAAGCTCGCGGGAAACGGCGGCTTGAAACGCGGCTGGCCTTTCTTGCCCTCAAGCGACTCGAGCAAGGCGGTTTCTTCGCCGCAGATGTAGGCACCAAATCCGTGAGCGGCCTGCAAATTGAACGAAAAGCCCGTGCCCAGAATGTTGCTGCCCAGCAAGCCCGCATCGCGCGCCTGCTGCAGCGCCTCCTCGAAGCGCTTGTAGGTGTGAAAAATCTCGCCGTGGATGTAGTTGTAGCCGGCCGTGATGCCCATGGCATACGCCGCAATGGCCATGCCCTCGATCACCACAT
>JBILGP010000021.1:0-10414 GCA_044350985.1 Polaromonas sp.
TGCCCGAGCAGGTGCGCCAGGCGCAGCAGCACAGCGCTGCGCTGGGCCGCATCTTGGCCGGTGTGCAGGCCTCGGCCGTGACCAGCCGCGCGGCGCTGGCCCGGCTGCCCGTCACCCGCAAAAGCGAGCTGCTCGCCTTGCAACAAGCCAGCCGCCCGGCCGATCCCTTTGGTGGCTTTGCCGCGGTGCTGCGCGGCCCGCGCATGCCGCGCATCTTCGCCTCGCCCGGACCGATTTACGAGCCCGATGTGGCCAGCAGCGACTACTGGCGCGTCGGCCGGGCGCTCTACGCGGCGGGCTTTCGCCAGGGCGATCTGGTGCACAACGCCTTTAGCTACCACATGACGCCCGGCGCCTTCATGATGGAATCGGGCGCCCACGCGCTGGGCTGCACCGTCTTTCCCGCTGGCACCGGGCAAACCGAGCAGCAACTGGCAGCCATCGCCGACCTGCGCCCGGGCGGCTACAGCGGTACGCCCAGCTTCTTGCGCATCCTGCTCGAAAAGGCGCGCGAGGCCGGGCAGGACGTCTCCTGCATCCGCAAGGCACTGGTCACCGGCGAGGCCTGCCCGCCGAGTCTGCGCGACTGGTTTGCCGAACAGGGCGTCGCGGTCTACCAGTGCTACGCCACCGCCGATCTGGGCCTGATCGCCTATGAGACCGCTGCGCGCGAAGGGCTGGTGATCGACGAGGGCGTGATCGTCGAAATCGTGCGCCCGGGAACTGGCGACCCTGTGCCTGACGGCGAAGTGGGCGAGCTGGTCATCACCACGCTCAACCCGCACTATCCGCTGATCCGGTTTGGCACGGGCGATCTGTCGGCGGTGCTGCCTGGCCGCTGCCCCAGCGGCCGCACCAACCAGCGCATCAAGGGTTGGATGGGCCGGGCCGATCAGACCACGAAAATCAAGGGCATGTTCGTGCACCCGGGCCAGGTGGCCGAAGTGGCCAAGCGCTTCCCGCAGGTGCTGCGGGCCCGTCTGGTGGTCAGCGGCGAGATGGCCAACGACCAGATGACGCTGCGCGTGGAAGCCAGCGAGGCGCTAGATGGCCTGGCCGAGCGCCTGGGCGAAGCGGTGCGCGATGTGACCAAATTGCGCGGCGCCATCGAATTGCTGGCCCCTGGCAGCTTGCCCAATGACGGCAAGGTGATCGAGGACGCGCGCAGCTACAAGTGACCCCCACTGGCCACAACCGATCGCCAAATCCTTGCGCGGAATCAAAGATAAGGGATTTCCTCTGGGGCCTGTGAACCACCGGTTCTAGAATCACAGCCTTTTACAAGGAGACCGGCATGAAAAAGCTATTGACCCTCGCTCTGGTGGCCGTCGCGGCCGTTACCGCGCAAGCACAGTCCTTTCCGGGCAGCAAGCCGATTACTATTGTGGTGCCCTTCGCTCCAGGACCGACCGACAGGGTCGCTCGAGATCTGGCCGAAGCCCTCAAGAAAGCCATGCCCGGCAGCAACTTCGTGGTTGAAAATACAGTGGGTGCCGGTGGAACGATAGGCGCTGCCAGGGTGGCCAAGGCTGCCCCGGATGGCTATACCTTGCTGGTGTTTCACATCGGCATGGCATCCACGCCAGCGCTCTACCGCAAGCTGCCCTACAAACCACTCGAGGACTTTGAATACCTGGGCATGATCAATGATGTGCCCATGACGCTGATTGGCAAGCCTAGTTTGCCAGCCAACACCTACCGCGACTTCGAGAACTACATTCGCGCCAATGCGGGCAAGCTCAATCTGGCCCATGCCGGCATGGGGTCGGCTTCCCATATCTGCGGCCTGCTTTGGCAATCAAGCATCAAGGCCAACGAGAGCATGACCACCATCCCCTTCAACGGCACGGGTCCTGCCATGATGGCGCTGATGGGCGGACAGGTCGATGTCATGTGTGACCAAACCACCAACACCACCGCACAGATTGAGGGGGGTCGCGTAAAAGCCTTTGCCGTCACCACGGCCAAGCCCCTGAGCAACCATCCAGTCCTCAAGCACTATCCCACCCTGCAGGAGATGGGACTGAGAAGCTTCAACCTCTCGATCTGGCACGGCCTGTACGCCCCCAAGGGGACGCCCCCAGCGATCACCAAAATCCTCAACGAAGGCCTGAAGAAAGCCCTCAAGGATCCTGAATTCATCAAGAAACAAGAGGGTCTGGGTGCGGTGGTGGTGGCCGACAAACGGGTCGAGCCAGAAGAGCACAAGAAATTCGTGGCTGCGGAAATGGTCAAAATCAAGGGCGCCGTCGATGCAGCCGGCAAGTACGCCGACTGATAACCCAGACCATGCGTCTGAAAGCCGCCAGTCCACCTGGCGGCTTTTTTTCGCCTCGAGTCCCGTAGGACTTCAATCCTTGCAAGTCCTCTGGCTTTCCGCCCAGACCTGACGTAAAAACCGATCCTCAATCCCTATCTGCCTCGGAGATCTGACATGAGCCCCACAAGCACCAAGCCAAGCCCCCGACGCACACTCTTCATCAGCCTGGCCCTCTTGGCGGCCGGTGCAGTCTCCCCCCTGAGCCATGCGCAGTCGGCCTGGCCCAACAAGCCGGTGCGCATCGTCGTGCCCTTCCCTCCGGGGGGCACCACCGACATCCTGGCGCGCGCCATGGCGCCCGAGCTGGGCAAAGCCTTTGGTCAGTCCTTCATCGTCGAAAACCGGGGCGGCGCCGGCGGTAATGTGGGTACCGAGATCGTGGCCAAGTCGAGCAATGACGGCTACACCCTGCTCATGGGCACGGTCGGCACGCACGGCATCAATCGGGCACTCTACGACAAGCTGCCCTACGACCCGATCAAGGATTTCGTGCCGATCACTCTGGTGGCATCGGTGCCCAATGTGATGGTCATGAACACCGACAAGGCGCGCACACTGGGCATCAACAGCGTGCAAGATTTCATCCAGTACGCCAAGGCACGGCCCGACAAGCTCAACATGGCCTCCAGCGGCAGCGGCACCTCGATTCACTTGGCTGGCGAGCTGTTCAAGAGCCAGACGGGAGTTGCCATGGTGCACGTGCCATACCGCGGCTCGAGCCCGGCCCTGCTCGATCTGATCGCCGGCAATATGGACGTGATGTTCGACAACCTGCCCTCATCGATGCAGCACATCCGCTCCGGCAAGCTCAAGGCCTTCGCTGTAACCAGCAGTCAGCGCTCTTCTGCCCTGCCCGATGTCCCCACCATCGAAGAGGCGGGCAAACTCAAGGGCTTTGAGGCCAGCAGCTGGTTTGGCTTGCTCGCGCCCGCGGGAACCCCGGCAGATATCGTCAACCGCGTGCAGCGCGAGGTGGCGCGCGCGCTGAGCGATCCGGGGATCAAGGAAAAACTGCAAGCCCAAGGCGCGATTCCCGGCGGCAACACGCCCCAGGAATTTGCCCGCCTGATCGATGCCGAGCACATCAAGTGGGCTCAGGTGGTCAAAGCCTCGGGCGCCAAGGCCGATTGAGCCTGCGCTGCAGACTGCGCCTTCAGGCCCTCAGACGCCCCAAACCACCGGGTCGCCGTGCTGGTGACTCAGCCGCAGAAGCTCCATAAAGGGCTGGGTGCGCTGTCGCAAGCTAACCCCCTCGCCTTCAGGCGAGTCGCGGCTTTGTCCCGCCTCAAAGGCGGCCTTGGCCTGCGCATAGGCCTGCTCTTCCTCGGCGACAGCAGCGCTGAGCGCCGCCATGGCTTGCGGCATCTGCTCGGGCAGCACGATGCCTTGGGCGGCAGGCTGCTTGCCGATAATCTCGAGCACCCGATTGCCATTGGGCTCGAGCATGATGACGTCGCCGGCGTTTCTGGACTTGAATCGATAAAGCATGGCGGGGCCTTGTGCGCTCAGGTGACAGCCGAGCCGGCCCACCTTCGGTCTTCATTATGGGCCCGATGCAGCGGCGTCGATGTCAGCAGGCCCAGCCTGAACCCGTCGGCGCCGGCCGCATCCTCTGACGGGTCGGGCGGTCCCGGCGAGGCGTTTTTCGCAAGCGACCAAGGCTATCATCACGCACGAGCTTGTCACGCGTCATCTCCACCCATCCACCTTGTACACCATGCCCACCTATCACATCGAGATGTTCGAGGGCCGCACGCCCGAGCAAAAAAAGAAACTGGTCGAGGAAATCACCCGGGTCACCGTCGAGGTGCTTGGCGGCTCGCCCGAGTCGGTCGACATCATCATTAGCGACATCAAGCGCGACAACTGGGCCACCGGCGGGCGGCTCTGGTCTGAACCACGAAACTGACCGCGTAACGCCCGCGGCAACCGGTCATGTGCCAACTCCTGGCCCTCAATTGCAATTCGCCCACCCACGTGGGATTTAGCTTTACCGGCTTTGCACAGCGGGGGGGTCGCACCGACGAGCACAAGGACGGCTGGGGCATCGCTTTCTTCGAAGGCGGCCACGACAAGGGGCTGCGACATTTTGTCGATGTCCAGCCCGCGTGCGAATCGCCCATGGCCCAATTCGTGCGCAGTTACCCCATCCGCAGTCGCAACGTGATCGCCCATATCCGCAAGGCGACGCTGGGCGCTGTGGCACTCGAAAATTGCCATCCCTTCGTGCGCGAGCTTTGGGGCCGCTACTGGGTCTTCGCCCACAACGGCACGCTGCTCGATTTCGCACCCAAACTGCATGCGCAGTTTCAGCCGGTGGGCAGCACCGACAGCGAGTTGGCGTTTTGCTGGATCATGCAGGAGTTGGCCAAATCCCATGCCGGCATGCCACAGATCAGCGAGTTGACCCTGACCCTGCGCGAATTGGCGGCGCGACTGTCCGAGCATGGCACCTTCAATTTCTTGCTGGGCAATGGGCTGGCGCTGTGGGCCCATGCATCGACTCAGCTGCACTATGTCGAGCGCAGCCACCCCTTCGCGCACGCGCAACTGC
The DNA here is from genome assembly GCA_044350985.1 of Polaromonas sp. Taxonomy (GTDB): domain Bacteria; phylum Pseudomonadota; class Gammaproteobacteria; order Burkholderiales; family Burkholderiaceae_C; genus Polaromonas. Next base: position 4,875 of record JBILGP010000021.1, read on the forward strand.
GCGACCAAGACCTGAGCATCGACTTTTCAGAGCACAACCATCCGGGCGACAAGATCGCTGTGGTAGTCACAGCGCCCCTGACCACCAACGAAGACTGGCAGGCCTTTGCGCCGCACACGCTCAAGGTGTTCGTCGACGGACAGGCGATTTAAGGCGCTGGAGTCTGGCGCGCGCTCAGACCAGGGCGCGCTCAAGGGCATCGAGGTACATCGAGGCCACATCGAAACCGGTCTGATCGGTGATTTCCTGAAAGCAGGTCGGGCTGGTCACATTGATCTCGGTGACGCTGTCGCCGATCACATCCAGGCCCACCAACAGCAAACCGCGCTCGGCCAGCACCGGGCCTATGGCCTGCGCAATCTCTCGGTCACGCGCCGTCAGGGCCTGCGCCACACCCACGCCCCCGGCCGCCAGATTGCCACGCACCTCGCCGCCTTGTGGAATTCGGGCCAGGCAAAACGGGACGGGCTGCCCGCCAATCACCAGCACCCGCTTGTCGCCCTGGGCGATGGCGGGCAAAAAGCGTTGCACCATGACCGTTTGGGCGCCATGCTGGTTGAGCGTCTCGGTGATGGCGCCCAGATTCAGGCCATCTTCACGGACCCGAAAAATGCCGGCCCCGCCCATGCCATCGAGCGGTTTGAGAATGATGTCGCGGTGCTCGGCATGAAAGCGCCGAATATCGGCGGCATCGCGGGTAACCAGGGTCGGCGTGATGAACTGCGCAAACTCCATGATGGCCAGCTTTTCCGGATGATCCCGCAGCGCCCGCGGCCGATTGAACACCTGTGCACCCTCGCGCTCGGCCTGCTCGAGCAAATGGGTGGCATAAAAATATTCGCTGTCAAACGGCGGGTCCTTGCGCATGAGCACAGCGTCAAATTCCTTGAGCGGCTGCGGCCGCTCATTGGGGGCCTGTTGCTGCGCCTCAAACCAGTTTTCCTGCTCACCCGTCAGCACGATATCGCGCACGTAGCCAATCACGTCCTGCCCCGACTGCCAGGCCAGATCCTTGGGCTCGCAAACGCTGAGTCGATGGCCCCGCCTCTGCGCCTCGCGCATCATGGCGAAGGTGCTGTCCTTGTAAATCTTGAAGGACTCAATGGGGTCGGCAACAACGAGCAGGTGCATGGCAGTTTTCAAATCTCGATTTTCGAGCCGAGCTCGACCACCGCATTATTGGGCAGCTTGAGAAAGTCGGCTGCGCCGCTGGCGTTGCGATGCATTTGGGCAAAAAGCTTCTCGCGCCAAGGGGACATCCCGCCGCCTATGGTGGGGATGACCGTGTCTCGCGATAGAAAGTAGCTGGTGCTCATCTCTTCGATATGGCAGCCGTGGACCGACAGCGCCTGCAAGGCCTTGGGAACGTCTGGGTCATCCTTAAAGCCGTAATGGATCATCACCTGCCAGCACTGATGGCCGAGCGACTCGATCTCGATGCGCTGCTCAAGGGCAACCCAAGGCACCTCATGGTTGACCACCGTGACAAACAGGTTCTGCGCATGCAACACCTTGTTGTGCTTGAGGTTGTGCAGCATGGCATTGGGCACCGCACCCTTTTCGGCGGTCAGGAAAACGGCCGTGCCTTCGACCCGCGCCGGCGGCATGACAAAGACGGCTTGCAAAAAGTCCGGCAGTTGCACCAGATCGGCCCGCAGCTTGTCGTTGAGCAGTTGGCGACCGTCCTTCCAGGTCAGCATCAAGGTGAAGACAAAGCCACCGATGAGCAGGGGAAACCAGCCCCCATCAAAGAGCTTCATGAGGTTCGAAGCGAAGAAGGCCAGGTCGATCGCAAAGAAAATCCCGGTGGCCGCCAGACACAGCGCCAGCGGGTAGTTCCAGCGATAGCGTATGACGAAAAACGTCAGGATCGTGGTGATCAACATGTCCAGGGTCACCGCGATGCCGTAGGCAGCCGCCAGATTGCTCGACGAGCGAAACAGGACCACGGCCAGCACGATGGCGGCAAACAAGCCCCAGTTGACCATGGGAATGTAGATCTGTCCGGTATCGCGCTCACTGGTGTGCAAGATGCTCAGGCGCGGCAGGTAGCCCAGCTGGATCACCTGCTTGGTCACGCTGAACGCGCCGGTGATCAGCGCCTGTGAGGCAATGACCGAGGCCGCTGTGGCCAGCAACACCAGGGGGACCAGGGCCCATTCGGGCGCCATCAGATAAAACGGATTCTTAACCGCCTGTGGCTCACGCAAGAGCAAAGCCCCCTGGCCAAAATAGTTGAGGGTCAGCGCTGGCATGACCACAGCAAACCAGGCCAGACGGATCGGCTTCTTGCCAAAATGCCCCAGGTCCGCATACAGCGCCTCGGCGCCCGTGACACACAGCACCACCGCGCCCAAGATGATGAAGGTGGTGCCCGGGTTGTGCCAGATAAAGCCCAGCGCGTGGTGCGGGCTCACGGCCCAGAGGATGCCCGGGTAGGCCGCGATCTGATGGATCCCCAGCAGGGCCAGAGCCAAGAACCACAGCAGCGTCAAAGGGCCGAAGAACTTGCCGATGCCAGCCGTGCCCCGCTTTTGCACCCAAAACAGCACCAGCAAGATCAGCAACGTCACGGGGATGACGGCGCGCTTGAAGGCCGGATCGATCACCTCGAGTCCCTCCACCGCCGACAGCACCGAGATAGCCGGGGTGATCACTCCGTCGCCATAAAAGATTGCGGTGCCGAATATGCCCACCAGCAACAGGGTCGCACGCAGTCTAGGCTTGTCCTTGACGGCCTGGGAGGCAAGCGCCAGCATGGCCACCAGTCCGCCCTCGCCGTGGTTATCGGCGCGCAGCACCAGCAGCACATACTTGAGCGACACGATAGTCGTTAGCGTCCAGAAAAACAGCGACAAGATGCCATAGACATTGGCCGCCGTGAAGTCCACATGGCCAGAGCCAAAGACCTCCTTGACCGCATACAAAACGCTGGTGCCGATATCGCCGTAGACAACGCCAATAGCGCCCAGGGTCAGGGCGGCGAGCGAGGAGGACGATATAGACAAAGGTCAGACCGCGTACGGCCTCGGTGCAACCCGAGGACCGCGGCGCGAAAAAAAGCCGGATCGAGTATTGTCAACCAGCGCCCGGCTGTGACAAGTCCGGAGATCGGCGCAGGCCTGATTTAGCCGCTTTTGTTGCACTGCAGCAACTGACGTTGACTCAGTCGTAGGACTCGGCCAGCGGATCGGTGCTTTCGAGCTCGTAGCTTGCGGCCAGCATGGCCAGACGCCCAATCACGCCGTACATGTAGAAGCGATTGGGACTGCTCGAGCCGGGTTTTTCGCCCGGCTGCGGCAAGCGCCCGCTGTCCGCAAAGGCCAGCGGCACAAAACTCGCACCGGGGGCGTTGAGGTTCTCGTCGATGCCACGCTCGGCATGGATCCGGTAGAAGCCCCCGACCACATAACGGTCCATCATGTAGACCACCGGTTCGGCAACCGCTTCGTTGACCCGCTCGTTGGTCAACACACCCTCTTGGATGATGAGTTCGGCGGGCGCGTGGGCCTCGCGCGCGCCCACAATCCGCCCACGCGCGTGCAGATGGGCTGCGTCAAGATCCTTGACATCGCGCACGGTCATGATGCCCAGACCCTGGTGACCGTTGTCGGCCTTGACGACCACAAAGGGCTTCTCGTTGATGCCGTATTCCTTGTACTTGCGCCGGGTCTTGGTCAGCATCGCATCGACCTGGGTCTGCAGCGCCTGCATGCCCAGGCCCTGCTCAAAATCAACCCCCGCGCAAGTGGCGTGCATCGGGTTGATCAGCCACGGGTCGATGCCCAGCAGCTTGGCAAAGCGTTTGCAAACCTCTTCATACGCCTGAAAGTGGCGGGACTTGCGACGCACCGACCCACTTGCATGCAAGGGAGGCAGAAGGTGTTGCTCGTGCAAGTCCTCCAAAATACCCGGCACGCCCGCCGACAGGTCGTTGTTGAGCAAGATGGTGCAGGGGTCGAAATCTTTCAGGCCCAGGCGCCGCTCGGTGCGAATCAGCGGCTCCATCGTGATGCTCTCGCCCGTGGGCAGGTCGTAGGTGGTCGGCTCCTTGAGCTCGGGATCGAGCGAGCCAAAGCGCACATTGAGCCCGGTCTGGTGAAAGATCCGCTTGAGCTGGACCACGTTGCTCAGATAGAAGGTGTTGCGCGTGTGGCTCTCGGGCACCACTAGCAAATTGCGCGCCTCGGGACAGATTTTTTCAATCGCCGCCATCGCCGCCTGCACCGCCAGCGGCAGCATCTCAGGCGTCAGATTGTTCCAGCCGCCGGGGAAAAGGTTGGTATCGACCGGAGCGAGCTTGAAGCCGGCATTGCGGATGTCGACCGAGCAGTAAAACGGCGGTGTGTGCTCCATCCACTCAAGCCGGAACCAGCGCTCAATGGCAGGGGTGGAGTCGAGCACGCGCTGCTCGAGCTCATTGATGGGGCCGTTGAGGGCCGTGATCAGATGAGGAACCATGAATAGACTTTCGCAGTTAGGGCAGGCCGCGGTGCGGGCCGGCGCGTGTTGATGGTCAAGGCCTCAGGCACGAACCTGGCCATCGCCGAGCACCACATACTTCAGACTTGTCAGGCCCTCAATGCCAACCGGCCCGCGGGCATGGAACTTGTCGGTCGAAATGCCAATTTCGGCGCCTAGCCCGTATTCAAAGCCATCGGCAAAGCGGGTGCTGGCATTGACCATGACGCTGGCCGAATCGACCTCGCGCAAAAACCGCTGGGCATGCAGGTGGTCACGCGTCACGATGGCGTCGGTGTGATGGCTGCCATAGGTGTTGATGTGAGTGATCGCTTCTCCTAGATCCCCCACCACCTTGACGCTGATGACGGGGGCCAGATACTCCTCGTACCAATCCTGCTCGGTTGCCGGCTGCAGCAGCGCCGACTCGGTGCCGGCATCACCCCCGAGCGCCTGTTGCAAGAGGGCCAGAGCTTCGGGGTCACAGCGCATCTGCACCGCCTTGGCCGCATAAATGGCGCCGATGCGAGGCAGGAAACGCGGGGCCACGCCACGCGCCACCAGGAGGCTTTCGGCAGCGTTGCAGGGACTGAACTTGTTCGTCTTGGCGTTGTCGGCGACGGTCACGGCCATCTCGAGATCGCAGGGATCGTCCACATAAACATGACAATTGCCATCGAGATGCTTGATCACGGGCACGCGTGCCTCACGGCTGATGCGCTCAATGAGCCCCTTGCCGCCGCGCGGGATGATGACATCGACGTACTGCGGCATGGCGATCAGCAGGCCCACCGCCTGTCGGTCAGTCGTGGGCACCAGTTGCACCGCCTGGGCCGGCAAACCCACACCGTCGAGCGCGCGCTGCACCAGCGCAGCCAAAGCGGTGTTGGACTCCAGCGCCTCCGACCCCCCGCGCAAAATGCAGGCATTGCCGCTCTTGATGGCCAGCGAGGCCGCCTCGATGGTGACGTTGGGCCGGCTCTCGTAAATCATGCCGAACACGCCTATGGGCACGCGCATCTGTCCGACGCGTATGCCGCTGGGTTGCTGGCGCATGCCGATGATCTCGCCGATGACAT
>JBILGP010000375.1:0-3087 GCA_044350985.1 Polaromonas sp.
CAGGGCTGCCAGGACAGGAAGTTGCGATAAAGGGTCAAGCCGTGCTCGGCGCTTTTTTCGGGATGAAATTGCGTCGCGAAAATATTATCCCGAGCCAGCGCGGCGGTAAAGCGCCCACCGTAGTCTGTCTGCCCCGCAGTGTGGCGCGCATCAGACGGCCGGGCGTAATAGCTGTGCACGAAGTAAAACCAAGACCCATCGGCGATACCGGCCCACAAGACATGGGGTTTGCCCGAGGGTCCGGGCAGTTGGTGAACCCGGTTCCAACCCATCTGCGGCACTTTGAAACGGCTGCCATCGGCTTGCCGGCGGCCCTCGAGTTCAAAGCGCAGCACCTGCCCGCCGATCAGGCCCAGAGCCGCGGTGGTTTGGCCGTCCAGGCCTTCATGGCTGAAATCGAGCAACATCTGCATGCCCACGCATACCCCAAACAACGGCTTGTGGGCGGCCGCGTGCAGCACCGCCTGGCGCAGCCCCGAGGCATCGAGCGAGCGCATGCAGTCGTGCATGGCCCCCTGCCCGGGCAGCACCACACGGTCGGCTGCCAGAATCTGGCCCGCATCGCTGCTGACCACCACCTCGCAGCCCGACCCCTGCGCGGCGTGGCGGACCGCCTGCAAGACGGAGCGCAGATTGCCTGAGCCGTAATCGACGACTGCGACGGTTTGCTTGGACATCGGTCAGAGCGGCGCAGCGGTGCAACCGGCGCGGTATTGGATCAGAGCGAACCCTTGGTCGAGGCGATGGCAGACGGCGCGCGCGGATCGATTTCCAACGCCATCCGCAGAGCACGGGCAAAAGCCTTGAACACCGTTTCAGCCTGGTGGTGGGCGTTCTCGCCGCGCAGGTTGTCGATGTGCAAGGTGATGAAGGCGTGGTTGACCAGACCCTGGAAAAACTCGTAGGCCAGTTGGGTGTCAAACTGCCCGATCATGCCGCTCTTGAACGGCACATGCATCACTAGGCCAGGACGGCCGGAAAAATCGACCACCACCCGCGACAGGGCCTCGTCAAGCGGCACGTAAGCATGGCCGTAGCGGCGCAAGCCGCGCTTGTCACCGACGGCCTGGGCCAGCGCCTGGCCCAGGGTGATGCCCACGTCCTCGACCGTGTGGTGGCCGTCGATGTGCAGATCCCCCTCGGCCACGATGTCCAGGTCGATGAGCCCGTGGCGGGCAATCTGATCGAGCATGTGATCAAAAAAACCGATGCCGGTGGCCAGACGCGATTGCCCCGTGCCATCGAGGTTGATCTTGACGCGGATGCGGGTTTCGGCAGTGTGGCGGCTCACCTCGGCGATGCGGGGGGCGGCCTGGGCTGTGGAGGTCATAGGCTGTGTTGAAGCGCCTGCAGCAGCAGCGCGTTTTCATCGGGCGTCCCGACGGTCAGGCGCAGACAGTTGCTCAGCAAGGGGTGCATTTTAGAAACGTTCTTGACCAGCACGCGCTGCCCCTTGAGGGCTGCAAAGACGCTCGCCGCTCTCTCGGGGGGGCCACCCAGGCGCAGCAGCACCATATTGGCATCGCTGCGATAGGGCGTCACGCCCGGCAGGGCTGCCAGCGCGGCCAGCAGCTTTTCGCGCTCGGCCACGATGGCCTGGGCCTGCTGGGCAAACACCGCCTGATGCTCGAGGGCGAACAGCGCGCACTCGCAGTTGAGCACGCTCACGTTGTAGGGTGGGCGCACCTTGTCGATCTCGGCAATCAGGGCGGCCGGGCCCATCAGGTAGCCCAGCCGGATGCCGGCCAGACCGAATTTGCTGAGGGTGCGCATCAGCAGCACATGGCCGTGAGCGGCGATGCGATCGATATAACTTGTACCCGCAAAAGGCTGGTAGGCCTCGTCCATCACCACCAGGCCGCCTTGCCGACCCACCGCCTCGATGATGGCCTCAATCGCCGCATCGTCCCAGCAGTTGGCGGTCGGGTTGTTGGGATAGGCCAGATAGGTGATGTTGGGCTTGTGCCGCTCGATGGCCTCGAGCATGGCCGGCAGATCGAGTTCAAAATCAGGGCTCAGGGGCACGCCGACGAAGTTCAGCCCCTGCAACTGCGCGCTCATCGCATACATGACAAAGCCCGGCACGGGTGCCAGGATGCTGGCCCCCGGCAAGTCGCAGGCCATCGCCAGCAACGAGATGAGTTCGTCCGAGCCATTGCCCAGCATCAGGGCGAAACCAGCGGGCATGTCCGCATAGCGCGCCAGGGCCTGGCGCAGATCGCCCAGACGCCGGTCTGGGTAGCGGTTCAAGGCCAGCGCGCCAAGCCGGCGCCCCAGTTCGGCCTGCAGTTCGGGCGGCAGGCTGTAGGGGTTTTCCATCGCATCGAGCTTGATCATGCCGGCCGAATCCTGCACGGCATAGGCGTGCATGGACTGCACATCCTGACGGATCAGACGGGCGAGCCGGTTATCGAGCGTCATGGGGTGGTCCTCATGGGGGGCACGCGGTCCAGGCGCAGCTCAGCGGCCCGGGCATGGGCCTGCAAGCCCTCGCCATAGGCCAGCTCGGCCGCGATCCGGCCCAGGGTCTGGGCGCCGCTGTGGCTGACCTCGATCAGGCTCGATCGCTTTTGGAAGTCGTAGACCCCCAGCGGGCTGGAAAAGCGCGCCGTGCCGCTGGTGGGCAGCACATGGTTGGGCCCGGCGCAATAGTCGCCCAGCGACTCACTGGTGTAGGCGCCCAGAAAAATAGCCCCGGCATGGTGCAGCAAAGGCTCCCACTGGCCAGGCGACAGGCTCGAGACCTCCAGGTGCTCGGGCGCGATCCGGTTGCTGATGGCGCAGGCTTCCTCCATGCTGCGCGTGTGGATCAGTGCCCCGCGCCCGCTCAGGCTCTTGGCAATGATGTCCGCGCGCGGCATCTGCGGCAGCAAGCGCTCGATGGCCTGCTGCACCTGGGCAATGTAGGCGGCGTCAGGGCACAGCAAGATGCTCTGCGCCAGCTCGTCGTGCTCGGCCTGAGAGAACAGGTCCATGGCCACCCAATCGGCTGGCGTGCTGCCATCGGCCAGCACCAAAATTTCGGATGGCCCAGCAATCATGTCGATGCCGACCGTGCCGAACACGCGGCGCTTGGCCGCAGCCACA
>JBILGP010000022.1:0-10400 GCA_044350985.1 Polaromonas sp.
CCGAACTCGATGCGAATGCGCTGGCTGCGGCTGCTGAACTTGCGCGCATTGCCCAGCAGGTTGGCCAGCAACTGACGCAGCAAGCGTCGGTCAGCGTGGGCGCGCAGCCCGGGCTCGATGCACGCATCAATCGGCGGCTCGGGGTGCTGCTGGCGCAAATGGTCCAAAAGCTGCTCAGCCATCTCGCTCAGATCGACCGGGCCGCGCTGCATCGGCGCGCGCGAGACGCCCGACAGCCGTTGCAGCGCCTCGATCAGCTCGCCGATCTGCTCGACGCCGGCGCGCACCCGGGTTGCCAGGTGGCGGGCCTGCTCGCCCGCGGGCCCGGGCAGGGGCTGGAGGCAATCTTGGAGCAAGGCGGCGAACCCGTCGACTGCGCTGACCGGCGAGCGCAGGTCATGGGCCAGGGCGTGGGAAAAAAATTCGAGGTCGTCACGCTCATGCTCGAGCTGCTTGATGCGCAACTGCTGCGCGGCAAGGCGTTCATGCAGCGGCGCATGTCCGGCGGACATGTCGGATGCGACTGGAGTGGCGCCTGGTTTTTGTGCCGCCGTTTGACCAGGGTCGCTGCCTTTGACCGTTCCCTGATACATGGTGACATTGTCGTCGGCTTGGGCAGACCCACCGCCGTGCTCGGGTTTGTGCCGCTTGCCGGCCCGCCCGGGTTCAAGCGGCGACCAGCACTTGCGGGGCGAGGCGCTCGGGGGCGAGGAGTTGGCGGGCGGCTGCCGCCTGCAGCGCCTGGCTCAGGGCGGCCAGAACCTGCGACTGCAGGTTCCAGCAGTGCCAAAACAGCGGCACCTGCAGGCTCTGTCCGGGCAGGAGCTCGACGAATACGCCCTGATCGAGCAGGGGCTGCACGAGCAGGCGAGGCAGCACGCCCACGCCCCAGCCAGACTGCACAGCTTGCACCATGGCCTGACAGCTCGGAACAAAGAGCTGCTGCAAATTGACCGATTTGAGGCCCAGCGCGCGCGCCACCAGCTGCGCAGGAACGCTGTCTTTGCGGTTGAAGGCCACAAAGGGAAGCTTGCGAAAGTTGTGCATGCCCAATAAAGGAGCGCCCGCGCACAACGGGGCCAGATGCTTTTGGGCATAGCCGCGCTCGGCCACAGCCAGGTACTCCATGGCGCCCAGGGCCAGCACGCGGCAGCCGCGCAGCGGCTGGCTCAGAGCGGTCACGCAGCCCAGCACCTGGCCCTCGCGCAGCCACTGCAAGGTGAAGTCCTGGTCATCGGCGATCAGCTCCAGGGGCAGCCCCTGGCGGACGAGATCGTGCAGGGCCGGCAGCGCCCAGCTGGCGATGCTGTCGGCATTGATGGCGATGGCCACGCGTTCGTGCTCGCGCTGGCCGACCACTTCACTGGGGGCCAGCTCGCGCAGCTCGAGCTCCAGATCGGCGCGCAGCAGGCGCGACATCTTGGCATGCTTGAGCAAGAGCTGGCCGGCCAGCGTCGGGCGCACCGGTCGGCTGCGCACGATGAGCACCGTGCCTGCCTGGGATTCGAGGGCCCGCAGCCGCTGTGACACCGCCGACTGGGTGATGGACAGGCGCAGCGCGGCCCGCTCAAAACCGCCCTCTTCGACGATGGCGGCCAAGCACTCCAGTGCATCTGGATCAAAACAGTTCATCTCGGTCTCCTCGGGCGTACCGCGAACCCAGCGGATGGCCAGGGGGTCGCACGCAGCGGCCGACTCCGGATTGCAGGTCGACCGCACGATGGCGCCCATCTTATCGATCCTGTGCCCGTGAAAACGTTAAATTTAGTCGCCCACATTTGGCCGCACAATCGGCGGGCGTTGCTCAGAGTCGCCCGCAGGGGCCGGCGGGGCGCAGGGGCCGGCGGTGCGGGCGACGACGCATCACGAGGAGAAGACATGCATCCGGATATCGATCGCGCCCGTCAGGAACTGGCGCCCGCAGGCACGCTGCGCGTGGGGCTGAACCTGTCGAATTTTCTGCTGATCAACCGCGGTACCCCGCCAGGCGTGCACCAGGGGATCGTGCCCGATCTGGCGCAGGCGCTGGCCAGCGAGCTGGGCGTGGCTCTGCAGTTCGTGCCCTATGCATCGCCCGGACTGCTCGGCGACGCCGTCGACCAAAACCAGTGGGACGTGGCCTTCATGGCCGACGAGCCCGCCCGGGCCAAAACAGTGGCGTTTTCGCCCGCCTACCTGGAAATTCAGGCCAGCTACCTGGTGCCGGCCGGCTCGCCGCTGACGGCAGTCGATCAGGTCGACCGGCCAGGTGTGCGCATTGCCGCCATGGCCAGCGGCGCCTACACGCTCTACCTGCAGCGCACGCTGGCGCATGCCGAACTGGTGCTGACCGGCACCATCGACGAGTCGTTTGAGGTCTTTGCCGCTCAGGGTCTGGAGGCGCTGTCGGGGCTGCGCACCCGGCTGATCGCCGATCAGGCCAAGCTGCCGGGCAGCACGATCTTGCCGGGGGGCTTTACCAGCGTGCAGCAGGCCATCGGCTGCTCGCGGCGTCTGGGCGCAGCGCCCGGCTACCTGGCCGATTTTGCCGAGCGCATGCGCGCCGGCGGCGCGGTGGGGGCGGCCATCGAGCGCCACCGGGTGGTGGGCGTCAACGTCGCGCCGGCCAGGGCATGAACACCGTTTGAGAGGCACAAGGCCATGGATAAAAATGTCCTGATCACCGGCGGCAGCCGCGGCATTGGCGCGGCCACCGCACGGCTGCTGGCCAGCCAGGGCTGGCGGGTGTGCATCAACTACGTCAGCCAGGCGCAGGCGGCCGAGCAGCTGGCCGATGACATTCGGCGCAGCGGCGGGCAGGCCGCAACCGTGGCGGCCAACGTGGCCGACACCGACGCGGTGCTGCGCATGTTCGACTGGATCGATCGCGAATTCGGGCCGCTGCATGCGCTGGTCAACAACGCCGGCGTGATCGCACCGATGATGCGCCTGGAGGAGATGGAGCCGGCGCGCTGGTCGCACATCATCTCGACCAATTTGCTGGGCACCATGATCTGCGCCCGCGAAGCGGTGCGGCGCATGTCCACCGCACGCGGCGGCGCAGGCGGGGCCATCGTCAACCTGTCGACGGCGCTGACCCGCTCGGGCGCACCGGGCATGTATGTGGACTATGCGGCCACCAAGTCAGCGATCGAGACGCTGACCGTGGGCCTGGCGCGCGAAGTGGCCCGCGATGGGGTTCGCGTGAACTGCGTGCGGCCGGGCCTGATCGACACCGAAATCCATGCCAGCGGCGGCGACGCACAGCGCGCGGCCAAGGCCAAGGATTTCGTGCCGCTGGCGCGGGCCGGCCAGGCGCACGAGGTGGCGCAGGCCATTGCCTGGCTGCTGTCGCAGCAGGCCTCCTACACCACCGGCAGCTTTATCGACGTGGCCGGCGGGGTCTGAGCCCCAAGGCGCCGGCAACACCGACCTACTTGGCGCGCACCACCTTGTTGCGCAGGGTGCCGATGCCCTCGAACTCGATCTCGACGACATCGCCGTCGCGGATCCAGCGGTCGATTTCAAGGCAGCAGCCGCCGGCCATGGTGCCCGAGCCAAAGAACTCACCGGCGTACAAGGTCTCGCATTCCGAGACATAGGCCAGCATTTTTTCGAAGCTGTGCACCATGGAGCGGCTGCTGGTGCGCTTCCAGACCTCCCCGTTGACCCGCACCTCGGCCCACAGATTGCGGGCATCGGCGATCTCGTCGCGGGTGACGATCCACGGCCCCATGGCATTGCCGGTGTCAAAGCTCTTGCCCTTGGTCGGGCCCATCTTGCCCTGCATCTCGCGGATTTGCTTGTCGCGCGCCGAGAAATCATTGAAGACGGTGTAGCCAAAGATATAGCTCGAGGCGTCCTCGATCGAAATGTCTTTGCCGGTGCGGCCGAGGAAAAAGCCGAATTCGGCCTCGTAGTCGAACCACTCGCAATAGCGCGGCCACTGCACGTCGGTGTCGGTGCCCACCACGTTCATGCGGTTGCTGATGTAGAAGATGGGCTGGGTGTAGTTGACCTCGGGAATGTCGACCTTGATCTGGCTGCGCGGCAGCGGCTCCTGCCCGGCCAGGCGGGCCGACAAGATCGTCATGCCGCCAAAGGCGTCGCGCCAATGGTCCTCGGCATTGTTGAAGTCGCGAATCTGCCGCGGCTGGGGCACCGGCGCGAGCAGCCGCACCGACGCCAGGGGCAGGCGGTGTGCTGCCGCGCCCTGGCGCTCGATGTCGCGGGCCAGCTCCAGGGCCGGCGGGCCACCATCGATCAAATCGAGCATGCTGGCCAGGTGGGCGCTGGGCTGGCCCTTGAGGGCGGTGTGGGCCGACTGCAGGTCCAGCACGGTTTGCGTCGAGACATCGACGGCGCCGATGCGCACGCGCGACTGAGGGTCAAGGTAGGTGGCTAACTTCATGGGGGCTCCGCGGATCGGTTTTGAACTTACTCCGGCTTGATGCCGGCCGAGGTGACGATGCGCCGGTAGACCTCGGCATCGTTGCGGATGGAATTGGCAAATTCGTCGGCACTCATGGAGGCGCTCATCTCAAAGCCGGCTTTCTCCAAGCGCGCGCGCAATTCCGGCTCTGCCGTGGCCTGCCGGATGGCCGCATTGAGCCGGTCCACCACCGCCTTGGGCATATTGGCCGGCCCGAGCACGCCAAACCAGGTGTCGGGCAGCCCGTAGCCCGGCACCGTCTCGCCAAGTGCCGGAATCTCGGGCGTGCCACGGGCGCGCTTGGTCTCGATCACGCCGATGGCGCGCAGCCGCCCGCTGCGGGCATGGGGCAAGATGGTCGGCGAGGTGAGGATGACCACCGGAATCTGACCGCCCAGGGCGTCGTTGATGGTGGGGCTGCCTCCCTTGTAGGGAGCATGGTCCATCTGGATGCCTGCCATCTGCGAAAACAAGATGCCGCCCAGATGGTGGGTGGAGCCCACGCCCGTGGTGCCGTAGAACAGCTTGCCGGGGTTTTTCTTGGCGTAGTCGATCAACTCACGCGCGTTGTTGACCGGCAGCGAAGGATGGACAGCCAGGATGTTGGGGGTCACGACCACCGGTGCGATCGGGGTGAAGTCCCTGATCGCGTCATAGGGCACGTTCCTGGAAAACATCGGCACGATGTAATGCACCACCGCCGCCAACACGATGTTGTAGCCATCGGGCGCGGCCTTGGCCACCAGATCGGCGCCCAATGTGGCATTGGCGCCCGGCTTGTTGTCCACGATCACCGTCTGGCCCAGGATTTCACTGAGTCGCTGCGCCAGGGGCCGGGCAACGCCGTCACCCGCGCCGCCGGCGGCATAGGGCACGACCAGCCGGATGGTGCGGTTGGGATAGTTCTGCTGGGCGCTGGCGAGCAGCGGCAAGGCCAGCAGCAGCGGCCAGAGTCTGCGGATGTATTTCATGGGTCATCTCCTCCTGGGGTGTGTTGAAAAGGCTCGCACTAGGTTCGCGCCAGCAGCTTGCGGCTGTGCTGGCGCCGCAGGCTGCGCATGGCCGCCTGCGTTTGCTCGATCACCACTTCGCGGATCAACTGCTCCTGCGGCGCGGCGATGCTGCGCCAGCCAGCCCGGCGGATGATGGTCTGGCGGGCAAATCGAAAAGCCAGGCTCTGGCCGAGCATGGCGTGAAAGCGCACGATGGTCTCCTGCGAGTCGGCCGGCAAGCCGCAGTAGGCCTGCAGCAGGGCCGCGCCCGTGGCCTGCAGTTGCGCCAGCGCACCGTCGTACAAAATCGAAAAAGCCTCGGTGGGCTGCATCTGCTCCTTGATGATGATGCTCGTCACCGGCAGCATGTCGGTGTGCGTGGCCAGGGTGCTGGCCAGCAGTTGGCCCATGTAATCGAGGCAGCGCTCGGGCGCTGGCTGGCCCTTGGCCAGGTAGCTGGCGATCTCGTCCATGAGGGGCCCGACCCGCGCATCGATGATGCCGGCAATGTGCGCGACCACCGCGTGATAGAGCCCCTGCTTGCTGCCGAAATAGTAGGCAATGGCGGCGATGTTCTGCCCAGCGCGGCGCGCGATTTCGCGGGTGGAGGCGCTGTGCAGGCTGTGCTCGCCAAAGACGGCCACGCCCGCCTCAATCAATGCCTGACGAGCGACGTCGCCGCGCGAGCGCTCGAGCACTGGCGGCGCGGCGCTCGCTGCGCGGGTTTTGGGTGCGTGCCTTGGGGCATTGGAGCGGCTGGCCATGGCCCGACTCTAAATCACTTGATTGACTCAATCAAGTGATTGAATTAGCATGGGCCGAAATTGAGGACAAACCCTCAGGCGGGCGTGTCATAAGGTGTCGCATCATGGCCCGATGCCGACCTGAGGTTTTTTTGGAGGAGCGCCATGACCGATTCTGCGGGCGGCCAGCGTCTTGGCCGGGACACCCGGCCTTTCAGTGGCTACCACAACCGCCCCACCGCCAACGACGACAGCTTCATCACCTCGGTGGGCCCCGGCACACCCGGCGGCGAATACCTGCGCCGCTATTGGCATCCGTTTTTGATCAGCTCCGAACTCAAGGACCTGCCCGTGGCCGTGCGCCTGCTGGGCGAGGACCTGGTGGTGTTTCGCGATGGCTCGGGCCGCATCGGGCTGCTGCATCGCCACTGCGTGCACCGCGGCACCTCGCTCGAGTACGGCATCATCGCCGAGCGCGGCATCCGCTGCTGCTACCACGGCTGGCACTTCGATGTCGACGGCACCATCCTCGAGACACCGGCCGAGCCGCCCACGAGCCGCATCAAGCAACACTTCTGCCAGGGTGCCTACAAGGTCCATGAATGGCGCGGCCTGCTGTTTGCCTACATGGGTCCGGTCGACGAGGAGCCGGCTTTTCCGCACTACGACAGCGTCGACCACCCGGGTGACAACGCTCCGGTGCCCTTTCGCATGAACTTGCCCTGCAACTGGGTGCAGATTGTCGAAAACGGCTGTGACCCCATCCACAACGCCTACCTGCATGCCATCGTCGCAGGAGAGCAGTTCTCGGCCACGTTCAAGGTGCTGCCCGAGCTGGACTTTCCGCGCACGCCGCTGGGCTTTTTGTCCATGGCCACGCGCAAGGTGGGCGACCATGTGTTCATCCGCGCCAGCGACATCGTGCTGCCCAACTTCGGCCAGTTTCCCAACGGCGCCAACATGGCCAATCGCGAAAGCCTGGGGCTGCGCCCCTATCTGTCGCGCTGGGCGGTGGCGGTCGACGACCACCACTCCTTCTACATCGGACTGGCCCATCTCAACAGCTACAACAACCCCAGCGGCGCGATGCAGGCGCGCGACTTTGGCGTGGACCAGATCCCCTTTATCGGCCAGACCGGCGACCGGCCGCGGGCCGAGCGCCAGAGGGAGCCGGGCGATTACGACGCGGTGGTCACCCAGGGCAAGATTGCCAACCGCAAAGCCGAGCACCTGGGCACAACCGACCGCGGCGTGGTGCTGTTTCGCCGCATGCTGGCACAGGCCATCCGCGACGTGCAGGAGGGCAAAAAGCCCGAGGTGCCGCGCCTTCGCGAGTCGGGGCCGGTGCGCACCTATGCCAGCGAGATCGTGGTGCGCGTGCCCGAGGGCCTGCTCGACGAGGGCTCGGCTCTGGCCGATTTTGGCCGTCAGGCGGCCCTGGCCTTTGTGGAGACGGACGAGCTGCTCGGGGCCGAGCGCGAGGCGGCCACCCAGGCGCGGGTGCAGGCTTTGCTGCACAGCTTGAGCAGCGTTGCGGCCAAGTGAAGGCAACTCAAGGCAATTGAAGGCAACGCCCATGACACCCCAATTCATCGACTCTGCCGGCCTGCGCCCAGCCAGCGACCTGGTGCTCGTCGGGCCACTGGCCTTCGCACACGGTCTGATCGGCCAGGACCTGCTCAACCCGAAGCGGGCATTGGCCGAATCGGTGGAGGCCCAGACGCGGCAGATCATGGGCAACCTCGATGCGCTGCTGGCGCCGCAGCAGCTGTCACGCGCCGATGTGGTGGCTGTGACGGTCTGGCTGCGCGACTTTCCCCGCTTTGCCCAGCGCTTTGAACAGGTCTGGACCGAATGCTTCGAGGCCGGGCCAAGGCCCACACGGCAACTGGTGGGCGCCACGGGCCTGTGGCGCGATGCTTTGGTGAGCATGGACTTCTTGATCGCACGACGCGGCGTCTGAAATTTTCTTTTTTTGCAGGACAACCATGGACAAATTTGTATTGCTGGTCGAATTCGATGTTCAGCCCGAATCGCTGGCGGCCTTCATGGCACTCATCGACGTCAACGCCCGCGCCTCCGTCGAGCATGAGCCGGGCTGCTTTCAGTTTGACGTGATGCAGACGATCGATGCGCCCCACAAAGTGGTGCTCTACGAGGTCTATGCCAGCGAGGAGGCGTTCACCGCGCACATGGGCATGGCCCACACCCAGACTTTCCTGGCCGCAGCCAAGCCCATGCTGACCGGCCAGCGGGTGCTGCGCCTGAGCCGCAAGGTCGCACCACCCATCAAGGCCGGCTGAGGCACCGGCCCGGCGCTGCCCAAGGGGTGGCGGCAGGATCGGGGACAATGCGCGCTGCCTTGCGGCGGGCATCGGCCCGCGCGCCACAGCGGTCGCGGTGACGATGCCGCGCCCCGGGCCCACCCAGCGACGCCATGACCCTTGCCACACCCTCGGCCGATGTACCGGCCACCGAGTTTTCCAGCCTGCAGTTGCGTCAGGCCCTGGCCCACTTTGCCACCGGCGTGACGGTGGTGACGGCCTGCGGCCCAGAAGGACAGCGGGCAGGGCTGACCGTCAATTCCTTCAACTCCGTCTCGCTCGAGCCGCCGCTGGTGCTGTGGAGCCTGGGCCGCAGCTCGAGCTCGATGGCGGTCTTTGCGGCCGCCTCGCACCATGTGATTCATGTGCTGGGCGCCAACCAGCAGGCCCTGGGCGAGCGCTTTGCCGGCCCACGCGAGCGGCGCTGGCTGGATTTGGCGCATGGCTGGAGCGGCGGCGGGGCACCGCTGCTGGCCGGCTGCGCCGCCGTGTTCGAGTGCCAGAGCCTGAGCCAACACGCCGCGGGCGACCATGTGATCTTCATCGCCGAGGTCACGCGCTGCACCAGCGACGGACCGCGGGCGCCCCTGCTCTACCACGGCAGCCGCTTTCATACCGGCTTGACCGGCGCGCCTTGAGGCCATGAGCGGCTTGCCTGCGCAGCGCAAGGACCGGCTGGACACGCTGGCCATCGCGATCTTGCTGACCTGCTGTCTGGTGTGGGGCATGCAGCAGGTTTTGATCAAGTTCACGCTGGCACAGATGCCGCCGGTGTTTCAGGCCTGGCTGCGGCTGGCCGGCGCCACCTTGCTGCTGGTGCTGTGGTGCCGCTGGCGCGGCATTGCCCTGTGGGTGCGCGATGGCAGCGAGCGGGCCGGCTTGCTCGCGGGCCTGCTCTTTGCCGCCGAGTTCTCCTGCATTTATATCGGCATGCAATACACCAGCTCCTCGCGGCTGACGGTGTTTCTCTACACCTCGCCCTTTTGGGTGGCGCTGCTGGTGCCGCTGTGGATCCGCGACGAGCGCTTGCGCGGGCCGCAGTGGGCGGGCCTGCTGCTGGCCTTTGGCGCGGTCGCTTTTGCCCTGCGCGAGGGCCTGCTGCACACCCAGGGGCCGACGCTGCTGGGCGATCTGCTCGGGCTGGCCGCCGGCTTGTGCTGGGGCCTGACCACGGTGGTCATCCGCAGCTTCGGGCTGACGCGCATCGGCCCCGAAAAGCTGCTGCTCTACCAGGTTGGCGTGAGCGCGGTCCTGCTGCCCTGGCTGTCCTTGGCCTTGGGCGAGCGCTGGCAGCTCGGCTACAGCGCAGTGGCCTGGGCCTCGGTGGCGCTGCAGGCATCTGTCGGCGGCTTTCTGAGCTTTCTGGCCTGGATGTGGCTGCTGGGCCGCTACCCGGCCACGCGGGTGTCGAGCTTTTCCTTCTTCACGCCGCTGTTTACCCTGATGGGCGGCGCCTTGTGGCTCGGTGAGGCGGTCACGCCCGGCGTGCTGGCAGCGATCGCCGCGGTGGCGCTGGGCATGGCGCTGATGAACCGTCGGCCCGCCTGAGCCGGCTGCGGGCCACCCCACGAGACGACCCGATGGACCTCTTTGTTGTTGCCCTGCTGCTGGCCGTGCTGGCCTGGTCGCTCAAATCGCGCCGCGAACGCGGTCGCATCGCTTTGCTGGCGGCGCATTTGCGGCCCTACGACATTGAAGCGCTGATGCAAACGCTCAGCGAGGGCTACTTGCGCGCGCTGGGCGAAAACGATGTGCAGCGCCGGCAAGCCATCTGGACGGTGCTCGAGCCGTCCGAGCGCCGCCTGGCCGAGCAGTTCGCACAGTTTGCCAACGACTTTGCACGGCTGCCGGCCGAGCGCACCCGCATCGTCAAGCTGCCCTGGCCGCTGGCCTGGCTGCTCGAGCATGTAGGCGCTCCGGCGGCATGGCT
>JBILGP010000376.1:0-3073 GCA_044350985.1 Polaromonas sp.
AGGGCCTTGCGCTGGTTGCGCCGCCAGGGTGTGATCGGGCGGGCGCTTTGGTAGAAGGTCACGTGCTCGCCACTGCTGTAGTTGAAGGCGCTGATGCCCAGGGCCTGCAAGGCGCCTGAGTGCAGCAGGCCGGGCAGTCTGTGCATGGGCAGGCGCTGCTCCAGCAACTGGCCCAGCGGTGCGTTGTTGAGTAAAAAGCGCGGCCGCAGCTTTTTTTGGCGGATCAACCAGCCCAGCGAAAACAGCGACAGCCAGCGCGCGCCCGATCCCATGGCGCTGAGCACATCGGACTCATAGACCTGAGCGACCCGAAAGCCGCTCCACACGTCGAGCAGGGACTGCACCGCCGCCGGCGTGTCGTCGGCCCCGCAAGCCAGCGCGGCCGCATTGATCGCGCCGGCCGAGGTGCCGCAGATCACAGGAAACAGGCTGCGGGTGTCGGCCCCGGCCTGCTGCCCGATGCGCACGATCTCGGCCAGCACGCCCACCTGGTAGGCGGCGCGCGCGCCTCCGCCGGAAAGAATCAGCCCGGTGCTTGTCACGCGCACTATTGTTGACCGGCCCGCAGTGATCGGTCTGGGTGGGAACCCGTAGGCCGGCCTGTGAACGGCCTCCGATTGCTGTGGCGGGGTGTTGGCTGGCCGGCTCAAGCGCTTTGTCATGACACGGCGTGTTCAAGATGTCGGCATGCGCGCGTATATTCTGGTTTTTATACTCAATTGAACAGCCTGTGAGGGCTCAACGGGGCGGACGCCATGAAAGTGCTTCGAATATTGGCCTGGACAGGGCTTGCGGTGCTGGTTGTGCTGGCCGTGGCGCTGGCGCTGGCCTTTGCCCTGTTTGACGGCAAGCGGCTCAAGGCCGAGGTCAGCAAGGCGGTGCTCGAGCAGTACCAGCGCAACTTGGTGATCGAAGGCCAGCCGCAGCTGTCGGTGTGGCCTGATGTGGGCGTGGTGCTCGGTGCGGTGAGCCTGTCCGAGCGCGGCAGCACAGAGCCTTTTGCGTCCTTGCAATCGGCGCGCGTGTCGGTGGCGCTCTGGCCCCTGCTCAGCCGCCAGGTGCAGGTGCATGAACTTGCGGTCAAGGGCCTGAAGGCCGCCGTGGTGCGGCGCAAGGACGGCAGCCTGAGCATCGATGACCTGCTCAAGCGTCCGCCCAGCGAGCCGGCCGAGCGGGCAGGCGCCCAGCCGCCAGCTCAGGCCCTGCGCATCGACATCGCGGGTTTGGCCTTGGCTGATGGGCAGTTGAGCTGGCGCGATGAGCGCTCGGGCCAGCAACTGCGCATCGATCAGCTCGACCTTTCCACCGGTCCCGTGCAGGCCGATACTGGCGCCAAGACGGCCAGCATCGAGCGCTTGAGCGTGCGCGTGGCCGGCCGCAGTGGCGCCGATGCCTTGAGTCTTTCGATCGATGCGCCCAAGCTGCAGTTGTCGCCCGATCGCTTTGGCGGCGATACGGTGACGATCGGCGCGCTGGTGCAAGGTCAGGGGCGCAGCGCCAAGCTGCAGCTCTCACTGGGCGCCTTGCAGGGCCAGGCCCATGCCTTTCGTGTCGGCGCGCTGGCAGGCAGCCTGGAGCTCAGCCATCCGGACATGCCGCGCAAGCCAATCAAGCTGCCGTTGCAAGGCAGTTTCGAAGTCGATCTGGGCAAGGGCAATGCCGCGCTGGCGCTGAGCAGCCGCTTCGATGAATCAAAAATCGCCAGCCGCTTTGACGTGCGCAGTTTTTCGCCGCTGGCGCTGGGCTTTGACCTGGATGTCGATCAGCTCAACATCGACCAATACCTGCCGCCCAAGGCCAGCAGCCCAGCGGCCGGTCAGGGCGGGGCCGGCGCGGCCGCTGCGATCGATTGGAGCGCTCTGAAGGCAGCGCCGGCGGTGCAGGGTAGGGTGCGCGTCGGGGCCTTGCAGGTGTCCGGGCTCAAGCTGTCCCAGCTCGACGCCCGCATGGCGCTGGCCGCCGGACAGCTGACGGTCTCGCCACTGACGCTCAAGCTCTATCAGGGCAGCGCCGGCGGCAGCTTGGCCGTCAATGCGCACGAGCAGCGCGTGAGCGTGCGCCAGACGCTCACCGAGGTGAGCATCGAGCCGCTAACGAAGGACCTGCTCCAGCAGGACTTGCTGCAAGGCCGTGGCAACGTGGCCCTTGATGTTCAGGCCCGTGGCCAAACGCTGCCCGAGTTCAAGAAGACGCTGGCGGGCAGTGCGTCGCTGAGTTTGCGCGACGGCGCGCTCAAGGGGATCAACCTGGCGCAGAGCCTGCGAGAGGTCAAAGTGCGCATCGGGCAGGGTCAGAGCTCGCAGGCCGCGCAGGCGGCGCTCAAGACCGATTTTTCGGAGCTGTCGGCCAGTTTCAAGATTGCCGGCGGCGTGGCCCGCAACGACGACCTGCTCATGAAGTCACCGTTTTTGCGCCTGTCGGGTGCCGGCCAGATCGATCTGGCCGCAGGTCAGCTCGATTACCTGGCCCGCGTCAGCGCGGTGGCCAGCGGGCAGGGGCAGGGCGGCAAGGATGCGGCCGAACTCAAAGGCTTGACGCTGGCGGTGCGCGCCAGCGGGCCGTTTGACGCGCTGCAGTACAAGATCGACTGGGGCGCCATGCTGCAGGGCGCTGTCAAGGCCCAGATCGAGGAGAAAAAGCGCGAGGTCCAGACCCGCGCCGAGGAGGCGGTCAAGGACAAGGCCAGAGACCTGCTCAAGGGTGTGCTCGGGCGTTGATGCGGCCAAGGGCGATCCTGGGCCGTCTTGGCAGGCCCCGCTTTCGGCTTTCAGGCCGCGTCCGACCGCTTGCGCAAGCGCCGCAGCAGCGCCCCAGGGTCGATCATGCCGGTGGCCATGGCCGTGCCCAGCAAGATGATGAGCGCGCTCAGGCCCATGCCCGAGGTAAACGGTTCGTCGAGCAAGGTCACGCCATAGCTCACTGCAAACAGTGGGATCAGGTAGGTCACAGCCAGTGCGCGCGAGGGCGATGCGCTGCCCAGCAGGCGGAAGTAGAGCAGATAGGCCACGCCGGTGCACAGCGCGCCGAGCACCAGCAGCGACAGCCAGGCCGCCGGGCTGGGCGTTTGCTGCGG
>JBILGP010000378.1:0-3069 GCA_044350985.1 Polaromonas sp.
ATCGTTGACGGTGCTGCAAGCGATGGGCCTATCAAAAGATGTGTCGTCGACCACCGCGCACCGGCGACTCAAGTCCTTGCGCAGCAAGGGCATGGTTGTGCTGGTGTCCGACGAGATCGATAACCGCGTCAAGTATGTACGGCCGACGGTTCTGGCCCAGGATTACTTCAGCCGGCTCGGGCGGTGCTTGGACCAAGCCCGTTCAGACTCCGCGCCGACTGCCTGAGGCGCGGGGCTGCGGGCGGGCCAAGGCCACCGAGCCCGCCGCTGAGCACTCGCCGGCCTGTAGCGCTCGCTAAAATGGGGCGATCGGTCCACCTGACCGGACCTGGAACTCCCCATGACCCTCCTTGTGACCGGTGGTGCCGGCTTCATCGGCAGCAACTTCGTGCTCGCGTGGCTCGCCCGACCCGAGGCGCCGCCCATCATCAACCTCGACAAGCTCACCTACGCCGGCAATCTTGAAAACCTGGCCAGCGTGCAGGGCGATGCACGACACCGTTTCGTGCAGGGCGATATCGGCGATGCGGATTTGCTCAGGCGCTTGCTGGCAGAGCATCAGCCGCAGGCCGTGGTCAATTTTGCGGCCGAGTCTCATGTGGACCGATCCATCCTGGGGCCTGCAGCCTTTATCGAGACCAATGTGGTGGGCACCTTCGCCCTGCTCGAGGCGGTGCGGGCTTACTGGAGCGCTCTTGAGGGGCCGAGGCGGGAGGATTTTCGCTTCCTGCATGTCTCGACCGACGAGGTCTATGGTTCGCTCGGTGCGGCTGATGCGCCGTTCACCGAACTCCACCGTTACGAGCCCAACAGCCCTTATTCGGCAAGCAAGGCGGCCAGTGACCATCTGGTGCGGGCCTACCATCACACCTATGGGCTGCCGGTGCTGACCACCAATTGCAGCAACAACTACGGCCCCTACCATTTCCCCGAAAAGCTGATCCCGCTGATGATCGTCAACGCCCTGGCCGGCAAGCCGCTGCCCGTGTATGGCGACGGCCTGCAGATTCGCGACTGGCTGTACGTCAGGGACCATTGCAGTGCGATTTGCCGGGTGCTCGAGGCGGGTCGCACAGGCCAGGTTTACAACGTCGGCGGCTGGAACGAGAAGGCCAATATAGAAATCGTCCACACGATTTGCGATCTGCTCGATGAGTTGCGCCCTCGAGCCGACGGCAAGTCCTACCGCAGCCAGATCAGCCACGTCACCGACCGCCCCGGTCATGACCGGCGCTACGCGATCGATGCCTCGCGGCTTGACCAGGAGTTGGGCTGGAAGCCGGCTGAGACGTTTGAAAGCGGCATCCGCAAGACGGTGCGCTGGTACCTCGACAACCCCGGCTGGGTTGAGCGGGTGCAAAGTGGCGCCTACCGCGACTGGGTTCAAACCCAGTATGGGGCGAGCGCGTGAAGATCCTGCTCCTGGGCAAGGGCGGCCAAGTGGGCTGGGAGTTGCAGCGCAGCCTGGCGCCCTTGGGTCAGGTGGTGGCGCTGGACTGGGACAGCGCCGATGGATGCGGGGACTTCACCCGGCCGCAGGAGCTGGTGCAAACCGTGCGCTCTCTGGCCCCGCAAGTCATCGTCAACGCCGCCGCGCACACGGCGGTCGACAAGGCCGAGAGCGAGCCGGAGCTGGCCCGCTTGATCAATGCCACCACCGTGGGGGAACTGGCGCGCCAGGCGCAGGCCCTGGGCGCCTGGCTGGTGCACTACAGCACCGACTACGTGTTCGACGGCAGCGGCAGCCGGCCCTGGCTTGAGAGCGACGCGCCGGCGCCCCTGAACGTCTACGGTCAGACCAAGCTCGAGGGCGAGCGCTTGGTTCAGCAAGCCTGTGAGCGTCACTTGGTGTTTCGCACCAGTTGGGTCTACGGCGCCCGTGGCGGCAACTTCGCCCGGACCATGTTGCGTCTGGCCAGCGAGCGAGAAAAGCTGCAGGTCATCGACGACCAGATTGGCGCGCCCACTGGCGCTGACTTGCTGGCCGATGTCACCGCCTTGGCGCTGCGTCAAGTCTGCGCCAATCCAGCAGGTCAGGCCGATCGCTTGGCGGGGCTCTACCACCTGACGGCTGCGGGCCAGACCTCCTGGCACGGCTACGCCAGCCATGTGATCGAACAGGCACGTCAGCGCAAGCCCGGGCTCGATTTGCGGGTGCGCGAAGTTGCTGCCGTCGCCAGCACTGCCTTCCCCACCGCCGCGCGGCGGCCGCACAATTCGCGGCTCGATACCGATCGCATTCGCCAAGCTTTTGGCCTGAATTTGCCGCATTGGCAAGAGGGGGTCGACCGCATGCTCACCGAGATACTCTGAACTCTATGACCCAAGCACGAAAAGGCATCATCCTGGCCGGCGGCTCTGGCACCCGTCTGTACCCGGTCACCCAGGCAGTTTCCAAACAGCTGCTGCCGGTGTACGACAAGCCAATGATTTATTACCCGCTGACCACGCTGATGCTTGCGGGTATGCGGGAGATTCTGATTATTTCGACGCCGCAGGACACGCCGCGTTTTGCCGAATTGCTCGGTGACGGCAGCCAGTGGGGGCTGTCATTGAGTTATGCGGTGCAGCCCAGCCCCGATGGCCTGGCCCAGGCGTTCATCATCGGGCGAGATTTTGTCGGCAGCGCCGATTCGGCCTTGATTCTCGGCGACAACATTTACTATGGCCATGATCTGGAGTCGCAGTTGCGACTGAGCGACGCGCGCACTTCGGGCGCGACCGTCTTTGCCTACCATGTGCACGATCCCGAGCGCTACGGGGTGGTGCAGTTCGACGCCCAGCGCCGCGCCATCAGCATCGAGGAAAAACCCGCTCGCCCTGCGTCCAATTACGCCGTGACGGGTCTGTATTTTTACGACCAGCAGGTGCTCGATATTGCCGCAAATATTGCGCCTTCGGCCCGTGGCGAGCTCGAAATCACCGACGTGAACCGGGTGTATCTCGAGCGTGGCCAGCTCAATGTCGAGGTGATGGGCCGGGGGATGGCCTGGCTCGATACCGGCACGCATGAATCGCTGCTCGAAGCGGGCCAGTTCATCGCCACCATCGAGCACCGGCAGGGCCTCA
>JBILGP010000377.1:0-3069 GCA_044350985.1 Polaromonas sp.
CCCGGCCGCTGGCAAATGTTTGACCAGCATGTCGATGGCCGGGTGCAGCTTGTATTTGATGCAGGCGGCCGCCCCGAAGAACACCAGCCAGGCAAAAGACAGGGTGGCGACCTCGCTGGCCCAGGCCGCCGGCTGCTCGGTGATGTAGCGCGTGACCACGCCCCAGCAGACCGCGGCCACGACGACGACGAGCGCGCCGCATGCCACGATCTCCTCGAACTGATCGATCCATCGCTTGAGCACAATTGCTCCTGTCTGGGTTCAGAGCCCGTCGCCCAGGCCCGAGCCCGGTCTTGGGCTCGGGGGGCGCTTACTTGCGCAGCGCTGCGATCACCGTGTCGTGCAAGCCCGGGGTCCACTTGGGGAAGGCCTTGTAGACCGAAGCCGTGGCGCGCTGGAAGGCCGGCACGTCGACATCGGTGACAAACTGCACCCCGGCGGCTTTGAACTTGTTGACGTAGTCGTTTTGCAGTTCAAGCGTCAGTCGCGTCATCTCGTCGCCGGCGCGCCGCCCTTCCTCGAGCAGCACCCGCTGCACATCGGCCGGCAGCTTGTTGAAATAGCCGGCATTGATCGGCCACATGACGAAGGCGGTGAAGTGGCCCGTCATCGAGATGACTTTGCGCACCTCGTGCAGCTTGGACCCCCACAGCGAGCCCAGGGGCGCTTCAGCACTGGTCACTACGTTTTGCTGCAGCGCGTTGTAGACCTCGGACCACTGCACCGTGGTCGGGCGTCCGCCCATGGCCTTGAACGTCTCAAGCCACATGGTGTTCGGTGGCACCCGTACCGTCATGCCCGCCATGTCTTCGGGCTTGCGCACCGGCTTGTTGGAAATCAGATGCCGCTGGCCAAAAAATCCGTTGGCCATGACCAGGCGGAAACCGGCGGTCTCCAGCCTTTTTTCGACGCCCTTGTACCAGTCCGAGGCCAAGAGTTTGTTGTAGTCCCGTGGGTCACTGATCAGGTAGGGGCCGTTGAGCACGCCGATGTCGGGCACAAAATCGGACAGATAGCCCGGGTCGGTGATGTTCATCACGTTGGCACCCTGGCGAATCATCTCGTTGACGTCTTTGCCGGGCCCGAGTTGTTCGCTGGGAAACACCTGAACCTGAACCCGGTTGTTGGTGCGCTGAGCCACGTTCCTGGCAAAAAACTCGGCCGCCAGGTGAGCCGGCTCGCTGGTCGAGAGCGAATGGGCCAATCGAATCCTGACGGTTTCTTGTGCCAGGGCGGGCGCACCCAAGGTCGTAGCGGCAGCCAAGGCGGTGAATTCGCGTCTTTTCATGGAGGTCTCCTCGTGTGATGGATCAGGCTGGTTGAAAAAAAGGCGGGCAGGTCTGCGGTTCAGAGCTTGCGCTTTTTGGCTCCGGCATACAAGATGGCCAGTTGGCGCTCGACCACTTGGCGGTGCTGGGCCATCGCGGCGTCTGAAAACTCCTCGTCCGGCTCGCGCTCATGTTCAAAGTGGTGATAGGTGTCGACCCCCCGCACCAGCATGGCACTGTCTTTATCGCCTGCGGTTTGCCGCACATGGGTGGGCACGTAGCGAATCGCAAAACCGACCCGGGGGTGATCGGCGCGATTGGGCTCGGAGCCGTGGAAGATCATCACATGGTGCAGCGACATCTGGCCCGGCCGCAGCACGATGGGCTTGACCTCTTCGGGTGAGACGGTCACAGCGATTTCTTGTCCGCGCGAGAGCAAGTTGTCATCACTGTAGGTGTCAATATGCTCGACCCGCCTGACCTGTGAGCCCGGCACCACGTTCATGCAGCCCGACTCGATCGTGCTGGGCGTCAAGGCGACCCAGGCGGTCATCACATCGACCGACGACAGGCCCCAGTAGTTGCCGTCTTGATGCCAGGACACATAGGCGTTATCGCCCGGGTCCTTGGCGAAAAACTGTGAGGCCCAGCAAAAAATGTTGGGCCCCAGGATTTGCTCGACCGCATCGAGGATGCGCGGATGGCGCACGATCTGGTTGGCCCAGGGCAAAAGCAGATGGGGCTTTTGGTTGTAGCGCCCGGCAATCTTGCCGTTGAGATCGAGCCGCTGGCGAAACCGCTGCAAGTTTTGATTGAAAGAGCCGACGTCCTGCTCGTTGAAAACGTCAATCGGCGAGATGTATCCATCTTGCGCGTAACGCTGGACTTGCTCGTCGCTGAGCACCTGACTCATGACCGAAGCCTTTCAAATATGAAAGAACAATTCATGGATGGAAGCCCAAATAGTCGCACCCAGCGACCCGACCCGAATCAGTAGTTACCCTGGGACTGCATTGACCTCGCAGGGCGATGACAGCGCAGGCCGCGCCGCAAATGGACCTAGACTTGTGCCATGGTGGTGAGCAAGCAGTCCAAACGACCCCCCAAGCCAGACCAGCGACGTGCCGGCGGCAGCTACTCCGCGCCTGCGCTGGAAAAGGGCCTGGACATCCTGGAGCAACTGGCCCATGGCGGCCAGGGGCAGAGCCTGCTCCAACTGGCCTCCAGTTTGGGCCGCTCTGCGAGCGAGATCTACCGCATGCTCGAGGTGCTGGTCGATCGGGGCTACCTCAAGCGCAGGAACAGCGGCTTTACGCTCACGCTCAAACTCTTTGAGTTGGGTATGCAGTCGCTGCCCATGCGCGACTTGTCTCAGATTGCGGCGTTGCAAATGCATGAGGTTGCACAAAGAACCCGCCAATCCTTGCACCTGAGCATGCACCAGGATCAGCGGCTCATCGTGGTCGCCTGTGTGCACACACCCGAACCTTTGGGATTTAGCGTCAGGCTCGGTTCGCACTTTCCCTTCAGGCCAGACCGCACCTCCGCTCGCGTGTTGACTGCCTTTGCGCCGCCCGAAATTGCCGCCTGGATGATCGAGGAAATGCAGCGCAATTCGGCGCCCGAAAAATTGAATCTGCGCTCCCTAAGGCTCAAGCTCGAGACGATACGCCGGCGCGGCTACGAGCAGTCCAAAAGCGACACGGTGCCGGGCATCACCGACATGGCGTTTCCGATTTTCGACAATGTGCACCCGGGCGCCATCGCCTCGTTGAACATGCCCTACCTCAAGCAGCGCGAC
>JBILGP010000023.1:0-10359 GCA_044350985.1 Polaromonas sp.
TGGGCGCGCGAGTCCAAAACTGGCCGCCACACCTACAACGCGCGCAGCGAAACGGCTGCGCAAAAGCCCAGCTTTCGCGAGGCCTGGCAGCGCGGCGCGCATTGCATCGTGCCGATCGAGACCTTCTTCGAGCCCGACTGGCGCAGCGGCCAGGCGGTGCCCGCTCGCATCGGCCTGGTGGGGGGTGAGCCTCTGGGCGCCGCCGGCCTTTGGTCGCTCTGGCACGACGGTGCAGGCCAGGCGCTGCACAGCTTCACGCTGCTGACCATCAATGCCGACGAGCATGCCTTCATGCGCCACTATCACAAGCCGGCCGAAGAAAAGCGCATGATCGCCATCTTGCCGCCCGAGCGTTATGACGATTGGCTGCATGCCGATGCGGCTGCGTCGCACGACTTCCTGCAGCCTTGGCCGGCGCATCGACTGACCACCATCGGATCAGGCGATGCGCCCGTGCGCAGCACCGCACAGCAGGGCCTGCTGTTTTGAGCCGCAATCTTTGACCCTAAATCCGGCAGTTGACCGCTCAATTCCTCCCAAAAGGTCTTGTCGTGAATGACCTTTTCGCCCTTGTCAAACCTCACCTTTTGGGTGAGTCCGCTACGCATCCGATTGCACGGCTGCAGGGCGCGCTGGCTTCGTTGCTCGTCGTTGCAGGGAGCGATCCTGCGGCCTCCTCGCGCCTTGCCAGCACGCCCCGCAGCCCCACACTCGGGCGCGTTCAACTGCCGGATTTAGGTTGACGGCCTGCGCGCTTGCCGGCACCGCCGCGGCTTTGAGCAGGCACGGGTGTAGTCCCTGATGGGCAGCCCCCTCGCCGAGCCCTAACATGGTGCATCACCGACTACCTGGAGCGCGATCATGCTGACCACCCGACGAATTCTCACCGCCGCCTTGCTCGGCCTGCTGGCCCAGACCGGCCTGGCCCAGAGCTGGCCGAGCCGTCCGATCAAGCTGGTGGTGACCTTCCCGCCCGGCGGCCTGATCGACAACATGGCCCGCCTGGTGGCGCCCAAGCTGTCGCAGGAACTTGGCCAGCCCATCGTGATCGACAACAAGCCCGGTGCCGGCGGCAACCTTGGTGCGGCCGAAGCCGCGAGGGCCGCACCCGATGGCTACACCCTGCTGATGGCCTCGCCCCCCTTGACCATCAACCCGGCGCTTTACGCCAAGCTGCCCTACAAGCCCGAGCAGATCAGCCCCATCGCCCTGCTCGGCCGCGTGCCCAATGTGCTGATGGTCGCGCCGGGCGCCAGCATCAACAGCGTGGCCGAGCTGACGGCGCAGGCCAAGGCCAAACCCGGTCAGCTCAACTATGCGTCCAACGGCCAAGGCACCTCGCTGCACCTGAGCGCCGAGCTTTACAAAAGCCAGGCCGATGTGGCCGTCGCGCACATTCCGTACAAGGGCGCTGCTGCTGGCCTGAGCGCGCTGATGGCGGGCGAAGTGCAGATGATGTTTGACAACCTGCCCTCGGCCCTGGGGCTGATCCAGGGCGGCAAGCTCAAGGCTCTGGCCGTGACCACGCCGCAGCGCAGCAGCGCGCTGCCCAATGTGCCCACCATGGAAGAGGCGGGCATGAAGGGCTATCAGGTCTTTGCCTGGTTTGGCCTGGCCGCGCCCACCGGCTTGCCCGCACCGGTGCAGCAAAGGCTGGAGCAGGCGCTCGAGCGCGTGGCCGCCCAGCCCGAAGTCAAGGCCGCCATGCTCAAGGCAGGGGCCGAGCCGGCCTGGGGCAATGCCCAGAGCCTGGCCAGCTTCATGCAGGCCGACACGGCGCAGTGGAAAAAAGTCGCCGCCTTCGCCAAGATCACGCTCGAGTGATGCGACAAAACGCCAGAACGCTCAGGCGCTTGGGCCCACCCAGGCACGCGGCACCACCGAGGGATTGACCAACTGATCCCTGTGCCCCTGCAAGAAACGCAAGATGTGGTCAAAAGCCTGACTGAAGTAAGCCTCGTAGTTGTCACGCTCGACAAAGCCGATATGCGGCGTGGCCAGCACCCTGGGATGGTGCAGCCAGGGCTGCTCTGCGGTCCACACCGGCTCTTGCTCGAACACATCAAGTGCCAGGTAACCGGGGCGCCCTGCATCGAGAACCCGCTGCAGCGCACCGGCCTGGAGCAGTTGCGCACGCGCGGTGTTGACCAGCAGGGCTTCAGGCTTCATCGTCATCAGCTCATCGGCCGAGATGCTGCCGGCTGTCTCGGGGGTCAGGCTCAGATGCAGGCTCAGCACATCGCTTTGCGCAATGAAATCGGCGCGGGAGTTGGCAACGGACACCCCGTCGAGCAGGGCTCGCTCGCGCGTGCCGTCGCGCCCCCAGACCCACACCCGCATACCAAAAACTTGTCCGAAGCGCGCCACCTGCTGTCCAACTCGACCGTAGCCCCAAATGCCCAGCCTCTGGCCTTGCAGCCCTTGGCCGAGCTCGCTCTGCCAGCGACCCTCGCGCAGGCTTTGCGCCTGGCTGAGCAGGCGCCGCCGGCTGGCCAGAATCAAGGCCCAGCACAGCTCGGCCGTGGGAGCGCCTGTGCCTCGGCTTTGCGCGACCGCAATGCCGCGCTCGGTGCAGCCGGCCAGGTCGAGATTGCCTGGCAGCGCGCCCGCACAGCTGATCATGCGCAGCTGCGGCAGTCGCTCAAGCACCGCCGCCGGCATGGCGGTGCGCTCGCGCGTCAAGACCACGGCCTGCGCCGTTGCCAAACGCGCGATCAGAGCCTGCTTGTCCTGCGCGGGCTCACGGTACACTGAGACGCGATGCCCTTGCAGGCTGGAGAAACAGGCCAGCGTGCGCACACAGTCTTGGTAATCATCCAATATGACGACGTGCATCTGAGCTCCTAAGCAAAATGCCCGCGGTGCGGCCGTGCCGCCGGCCCGGCCACCCTCGAAGCGCTTGAAAAAAGACCGTCGCCGTGGATTCCTTGAAAGCCGTTCAGGTGTTCGTGCGTGTGGTTCAACACGGCAGCCTGTCTGCGGCCGCGCGCAAACTCGGTATCTCGCCTGCATCGGCCTCGCGGCAAGTCTCGGCGCTTGAAGACCACCTCGGCGCGCGCCTGCTCAACCGCACCAGTCGCAAGCTGACGCTGACCGAAGCGGGCGAGAAGTATTTCCACCACGCAGAGCAAATCTTGCACCATGTCGACGAAGCGCAGCACAGCATCTCGCAGCTGCAGGCCTCGCCTCGCGGCACCCTGCGGGTGCACTCGCGGGTGCTGGTCGGTCAGCTGTTCATTGTGCCGGCCATCACCGATTTTTTGTTGCAATACCCTGAGATTCGGATCGATCTGATGCTGTCCAACCAGATCGTCGATTTGGTGCAACAAAACATCGACGTGGACATCCGCATCGGCAAGCTCAGTGACTCCTCGCTCATTGCGCGGCGCATGGCCATCAGCGAGCGCGTCGTCTGCGCCTCGCCGGCCTACCTGAGCCGGCATGCACCGATCACGCAGCCGCAAGATCTGACCTCGCACAACTGCCTGACCTATCGCCTGACCATGGGCAGCGTGCAATGGCACTTTATGGACGGCGAAGGACGCACCACCGATGTGGCCGTCAGCGGGTCCTTGCAAACCGACTTCGGGCCGGCCTTGCGCGAAGCGACCTTGCGCGGCCTGGGGATCTCGCTCATGCCCGACTGGTCGGTGCGCGATGACCTGCGCAGCGGCGCTCTGGTGCGACTGTTTGCCCAGCACAAGGTCAGCTTCCTCGAATTCGACAACGGCGTCTACGCGGTCTACCAGCGCAGCCGCCACATGTCCACCAAGGTCAAGTTGCTGGTCGACCATCTGGGCAAGGTCTTCGATCAGCCCCGGCCCGACTGAGCGGCTGGGTCAGTCCAGCGAGATCCGCGCCGATTCGATGATGGCGCGGTAGCGCTGGATGTCAGCATCGAGCACCCGTGCAAATTCAGCAGGCGCCAGGGCCTGTGGCACATTGCCTTGCTCGAGCGAGCGGGCTCGCACCGAGGGGCTTTCCAGCGCCTGCTTGATGCTGCCATGGATCTTGTCGATGACGGCCGCGGGCGTCTTGGCCGGTGCAAACACGCCGAGCCAGTAAACCGCCGAAAAGTCCTTCAAGCCACTTTCCGACACGGTGGGCACGTCGGGCATGAGGCCTGAACGGCTGGCACTGGTGACCGCAATGGCCCGCAGCTTGCCGCTTTCAGCCAGGGCGCGCGATCCGCTGAAGGTGTCAAAAACGAGCTGCACCTCATTGCCCACCAGCCCGACGATGGAGGGACCGCCGCCCTTGTAAGGGACATGGACCATCTCGATCCCAGCAGCCTTCTTGAACAGCTCGCCAATCAGGTGACCCGAAGAGCCCTGGCCGGCTGAACCGAAGGACAGCTTGCCGGGGTTGGCTTTGGCGTAGGCGATCAACTCACCCACGTTGCGCACGGGCAAGCCCGGATTGACCACCAGCAGGTAGGGACCGGTGACGGCCAGCGTCACCGGTGCCAGGTCGCGTTTGACGTCATACGGCGCGTTCTTCTTGAGCGTCGGGTCGGTCGAGATCACCGAGGTGTGGAACAGCAAGGTGTAGCCATCCGGGGCGGCTCGCGCCACCGCCTCGGTGCCAATCGCGCCCGCAGCGCCGGCTCGGTTTTCCACCACCACGCTCTGCCCCAGTCGCGGGCCAATTTCCGAGGCAATCAGGCGCGCCGCCGGATCGGTCGAGCCGCCCGGCGGATAGGGCACGATCAGGCGGATCGGTCGCACCGGAAAGGCGGCGTCCGCACTTTGTGCTTGCACCGGCGGCAAACCCAGAACCCCGACGAGGGTCAACGCTGCCGCGCAGCTCCATGCAATAGACGATCGTTTCATAGGACCTGCCTTTCATTCAGCCTTGGCGCCTGAGGCTTCGATGATGCGCCGCCACTTCTGGCGCTCGCTCTCGACCTGCTTGGCGATTTCATCGGGCGTGGAAACACTGACCAACACCCCCATATCGAGCAGTCGCTGACGCACCGCAGGCGAAGTCAAGACTGCATTGACCTCCCGGTTCAGCCGCTCAATGATCTCCGGTGGCGTGCCGCCGCGTACCGACAGGTAGTTCATGGGCGCCGCATCAAAACCGGGGAACAACTCGGCCAGGGCAGGCACATCGGGCAGCGAGGGCGAGCGCTGGGCGTAGCCGACGGCCAAGGCACGCAATTGACCGGACTTGATCAAAGGCATGAAGGCGGCCATGCTGTCCAGGCTCAGCTGCACGTTGCCGGCCACCAGGTCCGCGATGGCTGCACCAGTGCCCTTGTACGGCACGTGGACGATGTCCAAATTGGCCGCCCGCTTGAAGTATTCGCCGGCCAGGTGGCTGCCAGAGGCAATACCAGCGCTGGCAAAGCTGAGCTTGCCTGGGTTGGCCCTGGCATAAGCAATCAACTCCTCCAGGGTCTTGACGGGCAGCTTGGGGCTGACCACCAACACGTTGACGAACACGCCCAGGCGCGCCACGGGCGCCAAGTCCTTGAGCGGGTCGTAAGGCAATTTGGCCATCAGATAGGGGTTGGTGATCTGAGGCCCCGGTGAGGTGTGCAGCAGGGTCAGCCCGTCAGGAGCCGACTTGGCAACATAGTCGGCACCGATGGTGGCATTGCCCCCCGCACGGTTTTGCACGACCACCGGCTGCCCCAGTCGTTGCGACAGAGGCTCGGCGATCAGACGCGCCATCACATCGGAGCCGCCGCCGGCTGCAAAGGGCACGACAAACTGTATCGGTCGACCTGTGGTGGACTGGGCCGAGGCAAAGCCCGCGACCGCAAGACATAAAAGGCCCAGCCCGCGCCGCGCAATGGGTGTCCAGAAATTCACGATAGTCCTCCCGCCTAGCTCAATCTCAGGGCTGGACCGTACCACCGTCACCGATTCAGTGGAAGCGGCGAAATCGAGAAGCAACTTTGCATTTCCTGCAAGCTCGGCCCCGTCCCGATCTTTGAGCTTTCTGCACAGCTGCTGATCGTCCGCTGGGCTTGTTCCAAAGGCCGCGTCTTCCGTATAAACCCAGGCAGGATCCGATCACGAGGAGCAAGCCAATGGCCGTAGGCCGATACACCACCGATCTGGAACCGGGGGACGTCCTGGGACCGCTCGAATACACCATGAGCAAATTCGTGGTGCGCGAATACTGCCATGCCAACGAGCTGCATCAGGACTGCTACCAGGGTGCCGACCCCGCCTTTGCACCGCCGACCCTGGTGCATCTGGACAAGCTCAAGCTCTACAAGCTCGCCTGCCCGGCCGGCACCGGCCCGACCGCAAGGATTCACTACCAATACGACGCCACCTTGCATGCCCCGATTCCGGTCGGCGTCAAACTGCGTGTCAGCGGCCGGGTGACCGAACGTGTTGAAAAGCGGGGCCGGACCTATGTCGTGATGCAGATCGATCTGAGGACCGCTGCCGATGAGCGGCCGCTGGTGACCTACCGCGACACCATCATCGTCTCCTATCAAGCCGGCCAGAAGGAGCAAAGCGCATGAGCAACGCCCAGTCCCCTCGGTATGCAGTGGGCACCCAGGTGCGACTGTCGCCACGACCGATGACGCGCGAGCGCATGCGATGGTACGTCGACATCCAGGAAACGGTGCAAGTCGACGACGGTCGCATCCATGTGCAGCCGCCCACGATTCACGATGACGACGCCTACGCACGCAAGCAGGGGCTCCCCGGCATCATCTCCGACGGCATGATCACCACCAACTGGATCCATGGCCTGCTGGTCGACATGTTCGGGCCTGCGGCGGCTGGCACGGGCTGGCTGCGCACCAAGTACATCCGCCCCATCTACGAGGACCAAATCGTCATCGCTGCGGCCAAGGTCATCGGCGTGCTGGACAACGAACGGCGCGAGACGGTGTACACGCTCGAGGTCTGGTGCGAGGACGATCAGGGCCAGATGTTGACTGTGGGCGATGCCCGCGTGCATCAGGCCCAACCCTAAAGCAGGAGCGCACGAGCTCATGTGGCACGTTCTCAACGGGGTTCGCATCCTCGATCTGTCACGGGTCTTTGCCGGGCCGGCGGCCACCCAGGTGCTGGCCGACCTAGGCGCCGATGTCATCAAGGTCGAAGAGCCAGGCAAGGGTGACGAGGCCCGGGGCTTTGGCGTGACACAGGCCATGGTGGAGGCCGGCATCACCGTCAGCCCCTCCTTCGTCGCACTCAATCGCAACAAGCGCAGCATCGCGATCAACCTGGCGGGGCAAGCCGGGCAAAGCGCGGTGCGCCGCATGGTGGCCCAATGCGACGTGGTGGTCAACAACTTCCGGCCTGGCACGATGGAGAAATACGGCCTGGGCTACGACGATCTGCGTGCGCTGCGGCCTGACCTCATCTATTGCCAGTTTTCGTCCTACGGCGAAGCCGGGCCGCTGATGCATTTTGGCGCCAACGACCTGGCGCTACAGGCCCACAGCGGCCTGATGAGCATCACCGGCGAGGCCGATCGGGAGCCCGTGCGCTGCGGCACAGCGGTCATTGATCTGCACGCCAGCCTGGCTTTGGTGATCGCCATCATGGCGGCGCTGATCCACCGCAGCAACACCGGAGAAGGACAGCGCGTCGAGAGCTCGCTGCTGCGCAGCTCAGCCCATCTGATGAACTATTTTTATGGCGAATACTGGAGCACGGGCGTCGTGCGCAAGCCCATGGGCACCGCCAACCATCTGAGCGTGCCCAACCAAGTCTTTCCCACCGCCGATGGCAGCGTGGTGATCATCGCGCCGGCCAACGAGATGTGGCGGCGCTGCGCCCAGGCACTCGATGCGCAGGCGCTCGATCGACCGAAGTGGGCAGGCCTGCTCGATCGGCAAAAGCACCGCGACGAGTTGATTCAAGCGCTGACCGAAGTGACCTCCCGCATGAGCAGCGACGAGGTGGTGGCGCGGCTGGGGCCAGT
Source organism: Polaromonas sp. (assembly GCA_044350985.1). Classification (GTDB taxonomy): domain Bacteria; phylum Pseudomonadota; class Gammaproteobacteria; order Burkholderiales; family Burkholderiaceae_C; genus Polaromonas. The sequence continues at coordinate 7,906 of JBILGP010000023.1, forward strand.
CAAAGTCAATGTTGCCAAGGTGCAAAGCATCGGTCAGGCGGCCGACCACCCCCAGCTTGCGGCCGTGGGTGCTATCACGCACCTGGACATGGACGGCAGGCAGGTCAAGTCGGTGGCCGCGCCCTTCGAATTGCACGGCGCCCCACGCACGCAAGACAAGCCGCCGCCACCGCTGGCAGCGCACACCACCGAAGTACTCAGGGAGCTGGGCCTGAGCGAGGAAGAAATCGCGAACCTGGATCGGCAAGGCGCGTTCAGCGAACCAGGGCGCACGTCAAGCCAGCCACCGGGAGCCCATGATGCACGCCATTGAATTGCAAGTACGAGACCACGTGGCCCTGGTGACCCTGCAAAGGCCTCCTGTCAACGCCACCAACCGTGCGATGAGACTCGAGCTGACACGCCTGTTTGACGCGATCGGCGACCGCCAAGACATCCGGGCGGTGGTGCTGACCGGAGCGGGCAAAACCTTTTGCGCGGGAGCCGACATCAAGGAGCGCACCGAGCTGACCGGCGAGCCGGGCGAATACAACGAGCTCAACCGCCTGGCACGGGAAATGTTTTATTCGATTCTGGAGTGTCCCAAGCCCGTGGTGGCGGCCGTCAATGGCCACGCGCTCGGTGCCGGCATGGCCATCGCGCTGTGCTGCGACATCCTGCTGGCCAGTCAGGACGCCGTCTTCGGCATGCCCGAGATCGATGTGGGGCTTGCAGGCGGCGTGAAATACCTGCAGCGCCACCTGCCACCGTCGAAGGTCAGGCGCTTGCTGCTCACCGGCCAGCGCATCAGTGCCACGGAGCTTTACCGGCTCGGGGTACTGGAGGAGTGCGTGCCGGCGAACGATCTGATGCCGCAAGCCATGGCCCTGGCTGCCGAGATCGCCAGCAAAAGCCCGATGACGGTGCGGCTGCTCAAGGAATCCTTTGTGGCAGTGGAGAACCTGTCACTGCGCGATGGCTACCGCCTCGAACAAAACGTGAGCAAAGCCATGAGCCAAACCGCCGACGCCCAGGAGGCGCAGCTGGCCTTTGTGCAAAAACGCAAGCCAGTCTTTACCGGCCGCTAAAGCACCCTCATGCGTCTGAGCCAGACCCGAGCCGTCATCACAGGAGCCGGCTCGGGGTATGGCGCTGCCATCGCGCAGCGTTTTGCCGCGGAAGGGGCGCGCGTGGCCTGCGTCGATCTGCACCTGCCCGCGGCACAGGCTGTTGCGCGGCAGTTACAGGCTGCCGGCTGCGACGCAATCGCCGTGCAATGCGATGTGGCCAGCAGCGCCTCGGTGCAGGCCATGACCGAACAGATCACCCAGGCCTGGGGCGGCTTGAGTGTGCTGGTCAACAACGCCGGCGTCTCGCAGCGCCCGGCACGCTTGGGCAAGACGCCAGAGCCCGAAATCGATCACCTGCTGTCCGTCAATCTCAAGAGCCTGCACCACATGGCGGTGCATGTGCTGCCCATCATGCGCCTATGCAAACCCGCTTGCGTGATCAACATCGCCTCAGTCACCGGCTTGCGGCCACGGCCGGGCATGACCTGGTACAACGCCAGCAAGGCGGCCGTGATTTCCGTCACCCAATCGATGGCCGCCGAACTGGCGCCCGAGGGCATTCGGGTCAACGCCATTGCGCCGACGGCAGCGCACACGCCCATGCTCGAAGCCATGTTCGGCGACCGGCTGCAAGATGGGATCGATCGTGTGCTGGCCACCATCCCGCTCGGGCGGCTGTGCCAGGGCGCCGATGTGGCCGCCGCAGCGCTTTACCTGGCCAGCGCCGATGCGGACTTTGTGACGGGCATTGTGTTGCCGGTTGATGGCGGTCGGCTGGTGGCCTGAGCGCTTGCTCCACCGCCTGCAACCGAGGGTAAACCCCAGAAAAAAACCGCCCACCACCTCTGGGCAAGACCGTCCATACGATACAAAATACTATCGATTAAAAGTTTTTTTGTCACACAAACGGGCGGCGGCAGCTGGTGTTTTGCTTCGGCCCGGTGGTCAAAATCTCATTGCGGGCTTGAGCTGGTCTGGCATCAGGGTTAACCCAGATTCTGGATCGGTATCGGCTCAGTAACCTAGCGCATCCCCAACCCCGAGAGGAAATCCTGATGAAGCCCCTGCTCAAAATCGCGGCGCTGTCGGCCACCCTGGTCGCCGGCGCCGTATCGGCCCAGACCATCACCCTGAAGGTGCACCACTTCCTGGGCCCGCAGTCGATCCAGCACACCACCATGCTCAAGACCTGGTGTGACAACATCGCCCGGGATTCCAACAACCGCCTCAATTGCCAGATCTTCCCGGCCATGCAGCTCGGTGGCTCGCCGCCGCAGCTGTACGACCAGGCCAAGGACGGCGTGGCCGACGTGGTGTGGACCGTGGCCGGCTACTCGGCCAACCGCTTCGTGCGCAGCCAGGTCTTCGAGCTGCCTTTCATGATGACCAATGCCGGCGCCACCAG
>JBILGP010000379.1:0-3064 GCA_044350985.1 Polaromonas sp.
GCGGCGCGTCAAGGGCAAGCGCTTTGACAGCGGCGAGCTGTTCAAGGGCGAGTTCAAGCATCGGCTGCCCTCGGGCTTTCAGAGCTTCGTGATCAACGTGCGGCGCGACAAGTTCAAGGACGTGCGTGTGCGGCAGGCGCTGGGCCTGGCCATGGACTATGAGTGGATGAACCGGCAGCTGTTTTATGGCGCCTACCAGCGGGTCAATGGGCTGTTTGGCAACACCGACTGTCAGTCCAGCGGCGAGCCCACGGCGGCCGAAGTGGCGCTGCTCGAGCCCTGGCGGGCTCAGGTGCCAGCTGCGGTGTTCGGACCTATGGCCCAGGCGCCGCGCACCGACGGCGACAGCAGCTTGCGGCAAAACCTGCGCCTCGCACGCGACCTGTTGGCCCAGGCGGGCTGGAAGATCGAGCAGGGCGTGCTGCGCAATGCCCAGGGTCAGGCTTTTGAGATCAACTACCTCGACAGCAACGAGGGCGGAGCGCGGGTGGTTTCGCCCTGGGCGCGCAACCTCGAGAAACTGGGCATCAAGCTCAATTACCGGGCGGTCGATTACGCTTTGTATCAGCAACGACTGCAGAAATTTGATTTCGACATCACCACCATCGCATACCGTGGCACGCACAGCCCGGGACAGGAGTACGCCGACCTGTTTGGCAGCAAGGCGGCCGTCACCGAGGATTCGGGCAATCTGACGGGCATGAGCAGCCCGGCTGTCGATGCACTGATTGTGCGCATGGTGGCGGCCAAGACCCGGGCCGAATTGCTGCCTGCGTGCCGGGCGCTCGAGCGGGTCATTGCCCACAGCCATGTGCTGGTGCCCCAGTGGTCCGCGCCGACCCACCGCATGGTTTATAACCAGCAGCGCCTGTCCCGCCCGCCACAGATGCCGCCTTACGTGACCGGTGAGATCTGGGCTGTGTTCACCTGGTGGAGCCGTTGATGCTGGCCTATATCGTCAAGCGCCTGTTGCTCATGATCCCGACGCTGCTGGGCGTGCTGCTGCTGACTTTTGTGGTGATTCAGTTCGTCCCGGGCGGTCCGGTCGAGCAGTACCTGGCGGAAGCCAAAGTCGGCGCTGGCGGGTCGGGTGCCGAAAGCGGCGGCCTGACTTACCGGGGCGCGCAGGGGGTCGATCCCAAGCGCATTGAGCAGATCAAAGCCCTCTACGGATTTGACAAGCCCGCGCACGAGCGCTTTTTTCAGATGCTGGTCCAGTTCGCCCAGTTCGACCTGGGCAAGAGCTTTTTCCAAAACAAGGCGGTTTCCGAGCTCATCATCGAAAAGCTGCCGGTGTCGATCAGTCTGGGGCTATGGACCTTCTTCATCAGCTACCTCGTGGCGGTCCCCCTTGGCGTGGCCAAGGCGGTCAGAGCCGGATCGCGGTTTGACACGCTCACCACCTTGTTGGTGCTGGTCGGTTACGCCATTCCGGGGTTTGTACTGGGCGTGGTGCTGCTGGTGGTTTTTGGGGGGCAGTTGCAATGGTTTCCCTTGCGCGGGCTGACCTCGAGCAACTGGGCCGAGCTGTCCTGGGGCGCACGCATCGTTGACTATCTATGGCACATCTGTCTGCCGGTGACGGCCATGGTGCTGGGCTCCTTTGCGGTCACTGCCATCCTGACCAAGAACGCTTTTCTGGAGGAAATCCGCAAGCAGTACGTGATCACGGCCCGTGCGAAGGGACTGGCGCAAAGGCAGGTGCTTTACAAACACGTGTTTCGCAATGCCCTGATCCCCATCGTCACCGGTTTCCCCGCCGCCTTCATTGGGGCTTTCTTCACCGGCTCCTTGCTGATCGAGACGCTTTTTTCGCTCGATGGACTGGGCCTGCTCAGTTACGAAAGCGTGATCCGGCGTGACTACCCGGTGGTGCTGGGCACGCTGTATCTATTTACCTTGATCGGTCTGGTGACCAAGCTGATCAGCGACCTTTGTTACGTTTGGGTGGATCCGCGTGTCCGATTCGACTGATCTGCAGGCCCGCCCCGCCTCGGCCGCGCCATCGGCTTCGCCGGCTCGACGGGCCTGGCGGCGCTTTAGGCGCAACCGATTGGGCTTTTGGAGCCTGCTGCTGTTTTGTACCCTGGTGCTGCTGAGCTTGGCGGCCGAACTGGTGTCCAACGACCGACCATTGCTGGTGCGCTACCAGGGTCAGCTGTATTTTCCGGTGCTGGTCAGTTACCCCGAGAAGGTGTTCGGCGGCGACTTCGATACGGCCACCGATTACCACGACCCGTTTATTCGGCAGCAACTGCGTGAAGGCGGCAACTGGGCCGTTTTTGCGCCCAATCCTTACGGGCCCAAGACCATCAACTACTTCGCCCGTGAGCCCAATCCCTCACGCCCGACCGCCGACAACTTGCTGGGCACCGATGACCGCGGCCGGGACTTGCTGGCGCAGCTGATCTACGGTTTTCGCGTCAGCGTGCTGTTTGCGCTGGCCCTGACTTTCACTGGCGTGTTGCTCGGTGTCATCACCGGGGCGATACAGGGCTTTTTTGGCGGCAAGACCGACCTGGCTTTTCAGCGCTTCATTGAAATCTGGGGCTCCATGCCCGAGCTTTACCTCCTGATCATTTTCAGTGCGGTGTTTGCCCCCAGCGTCTCGCTGTTGCTGGTCTTGCTCAGTCTGTTTGGCTGGATGGGCTTGTCGGACTATGTGCGTGCCGAGTTTCTGCGCAACCGACAGATGGACTATGTGCGGGCTGCGCGCGCCATGGGCCTGTCGAGCGGGCAGATCATTTGGCGGCATGTGCTGCCCAACAGCCTGACACCTGTGGTCACCTTTCTGCCGTTTCGCATGAGCGCGGCGATTTTGGCGCTGACTTCGCTCGATTTTCTGGGTCTGGGCGTACCGCCTGGTACCCCCTCGTTGGGCGAATTGCTGTCCCAGGGTAAAAACAGCATCGATGCCTGGTGGATTTCGCTGTCGACCTTTGGCGTGCTCGTGGGCACTTTGCTGCTCTTGACCTTTATGGGCGATGCCCTGCGCGATGCGCTGGACCCCAGAAAGGCCGACCGATGAGCAAGCCACTGCTTGAGGTGCGGGGACTGACCGTCT
>JBILGP010000380.1:0-3051 GCA_044350985.1 Polaromonas sp.
CGAAGTCCCCCGCACCGCTTGCGCCCGAGGCCCGGCGCCTGATCGAAAACATGCACCGGGCGGGCCGGCCCCCCATGCACGCACTGGGCGTGGCCCAGGCCCGCGCTTTTTACGATGCCGGCGCTCCCATCTTGGACCTGCCGCCGCCGCCGATTGAGCGCGTGCAGGCGCTGACCATTCCCAGCCGCGATGGCCACCCGATGGCTGCACGTCTGTACGCCAACCAGCACGCTGGCTGCAGTGATCAGCCGCTGCCCGTGCTGCTCTACCTGCACGGCGGTGGCTTTACGGTCGGCAGCCTGACCACCCACGATGTGCTGTGTCGGCAGTTGAGCCTGTACGGGCAGTGTGCGGTGGTGGCGCTGGACTATCGGCTCGCGCCCGAGCACCGTTTTCCGACCGCCGTCAACGATGCCTGGGACGCGCTGCTCTGGCTGGCGCAGAACGCGCCATCGCTTGGCCTGGATGAACAGCGATTGGCGGTCGGCGGTGACAGCGCCGGTGGCACTTTGGCGGCAGTTTGCGCCCTGATGGCGCGCGACGCGGGACTGCCTTTGCGCCTGCAACTGCTGTTTTACCCTGGCACCACGGCCCACCAAGACACCGACTCGCACCGCCTCTACGAGCGGGGCTATCTGCTCGATCGCGAGACGGTGGACTGGTTTTTTGCGCACTACATCGACCCAAACGATCGCGATGACTGGCGTTTCGCGCCGCTCAATGCGAGCGAACATGCCGGCGTGGCGCCCGCCTGGCTGGGCCTGGCCGAGTGTGACCCGCTGGTTGACGAGGGGCTGGCCTATGCGGACACGCTGCGACTGGCCGGCGTGGCGGTCGACCTGGACATCTACCGCGGCGTCGTCCATGGCTTTGTGACCATGGGCCGGGCAATTGCGCTGGCCCAGCAAGCCCATGCCGACGCCGGTCGTGCCCTCGTCTCGGCCTGGTCGGGGGGCGTCGGCCGGGCCGGCTAAACTGCGGCTCGAAAGCGCAGCGGTGCGACAGGCCGCATGTGCGAGAAAAGAGCAGCCCGGGGCAGGGCACAGCATGGAGCGTCAATGAAACGACAAGACTATCGCTTTTTCCACCGCCTGCGGGTGCGCTGGGCCGAGGTGGACATGCAGAAGATCGTCTTCAATGGCCACTACCTGATGTACCTGGACACCGCCATGGCCGACTACTGGCGCGCCCTGGCCCTGCCGTACGAAGAAGCCATGCACCGCCTTGGCGGGGACTTGTACGTCAAGAAGGCCAGCCTTGAGTACCAGGCTTCGGCCCGCTACGACGACACACTCGATGTGGCGCTCAAGTGCGTGCGTGTGGGCAATTCGTCCATCGGCTACAGCGGTGCGATTTTTCGGGGCGATGACCTGCTGGTGGGCGGCGAGTTGATTTACGTGTTTGCCGACCCGGCCAGCCAGACCTCGCGGCCGGTGCCCGATGCGCTCAGGCAGGTGATGTTGGGCTATGAGGCTGGCGAGCCGGTGCTGCAGATCAAGACCGGTACCTGGGCTCAGATGCAGGCCGATGCGATGCAGGTGCGCGTCGAAGTTTTTGTCGAGGAGCAGCACATTCCGATGGCCATGGAGATCGATCCGGCTGACGAGGGGTCGATTCATGCGGTGGCCTACAACGGCATCGGTCAGCCGGTGGCCGTCGGGCGGTTGCTGCCGGCACAAGACGGCTTGGCCCGCATTGGCCGCATGGCCGTCAAACGCGTGCTGCGTCACAGCGGCTTAGGCGGACAGGTGCTGCAAGCCTTGGTGGCCGCCGCTGGCCAGCGTGGCGATCGCCAGGTCATGGTGCACGCCCAACGAAGTGCCGAAGGCTTTTACGCCCGCAGTGGTTTTGCACCGCAGGGCGACGGCTTCGAGGAAGTGGGCATGCCGCATATCGAGATGACCCGCACCCTCTGACGAAGACATGGATGGCCGCGGCGCTGCGCGCTGGCAATAACGAAGGCGGTAGGTCATTGAGCCGCGCCCTGTCATCGCGAGGAACGAATCGATCCATCGGCCCTTGCAAGAAGACATGGATTGCCACGGCGCTGCGCGCCTCGCAATGACGAAGGGGGTAGGTGATTGAGCCCGCCCTGTAATGACGAAGGGGGTAGGTTATTGAGCCCGCCCTGTCATCGCGAGGAACGAAGCGATCCATCGGCCCTGACTCGACGGCGGGCCACACCCTGGTGCCACACGGCCGGCCATCAACGTCGAACCGACGCTGGCACTTGCAGCCGGGTGTGCCTCAGACCAGCCTGGCTCTGCCAGGACTTTTCTTGCAGGTCCACAAGCCAATGGCCGTCTGCATCGCGCTCGGCCAACGTCAGCAAGCTGCTGCGGGTGCCATAGAGGCCGCCGGACACTTGCACCCAGGCGCTGGCCAGTTCCTGCTCTTGCTGCCAGGACACGCCGGTGCGAGGCAGTTCCTGATCGGCCGGGCGTTCGCGGTCGGCGAGGGCGCGCCACAAAAGCTCGCGCAGCGGCTCAGGTTCGCTCAAATTGGCCAAGCCGTGCGTCAAGGTTTGGGTGAGTTTGACGGTCTTGGGCCAGGGTGTGTCAAGAAATGCATTGGACAGTCCGTAGATCCCAGGACCCAAAGCCCGCTGCTGCAAGCCAGGCAACAGCCCCGCAGCCGCCGGCTTGCGGTTGCTGATCCAGTGCCATTGCTGGTCCACCAAATCGCCGATCACGAGGTTAAAGCCGCTGTAGGCCTTCCCATCCATCGCGGCCATGAATGGCTCGGCCGTCTGGTCACTTTCGAGCCAGGCTATGGGAAGGTGCCCGCGTGAGCAGGCTCCCGGCTGCAGGCCGGGTTCGCGCACATTCGTGAGCATGGCCACGCGGCCGCTGGCGCTGATGCCCAGCCAGGTGCCGCCGGCGCGCTCGTCACGGCCGCTGGCGATGAGCCGACCTGACGGGGAGGTCCACAGCGCCAGCGGGGCGGTCGGCCTTTCGTAATGCTCGTCCCGGTTGGCCGCAATCACCAGGGGCCAGCGCGGGTGGGCGCCGATGGCAAAGGCGATCAGGCACATGTCGATCCGATTGCTGG
>JBILGP010000381.1:0-3042 GCA_044350985.1 Polaromonas sp.
AGGGCTCGGCCTGATAGCTTTGACTGAACGCTTTTTTTGCAACTGACGGAGAACCCCGCCATGGCCACCCGCAAAACTGCCCCCACTGCCACCACTGCCACCCAAACGGCCCCCAAGGCCGCAGCCAAAAAACGCCCGGCCCCACCCAAGGCCATCGCGAAGAAAACCGCGCCGGCCAAAAAGCCTGCGCCAGCCAAAAAAGCAGCTGCGCCCAAGGCACAGGCTCGCGCCAAAGCTGTGGCCAAACCACCCAAGCCCGGCAAGCCGCCCAAGATCGTGTGGAAGCCGCAGACCTTCATGGCCAGCCACCTCAAAGACGCGCTGTTCAAGACCGGTCTGCGCAGCTACGCCGCCTACCGCGACCTGGGCGTGGAAAAAGCCACCGGCGGCGCGGTGCAGGCCCATGTGATCCGCTTGCTGGGCAAGTGCGACCCCAAGGTGGTGAGCATTCCGCACTACCACGGCGTGCAGTTTCAGTTTCTGTACATGCTCAAGGGCTGGATGATCGGCGAATACGAAGGCGCCGGACGCGTGAAGATGACCGCCGGCTCTTGCTGGATCCAGCCACCGGGCATACGCCACCAAGTGATCGACTACTCCGACGGCTGCGAGATGGTCGAGATTATCTTGCCGGCCAAGTTCGCCACGGTTGAACTGTGATGTCCTGCCCTCCACCCAACCTGCACGGGAGCTACCTGTGAAAAAACCGCAAAACCTCAGCCTGCTGAGCCTGATCATTCCGGCCATCGTGATCGCGATCTGGCAAGTCATCGGCAGCCGTCCGGGCATGCAGGCCATGCTGCCCAGCCCCACCCTGGTGCTCGACGCCTGGTACGACTGGATCTTTGGCAAACCCGGCGCCATGAGCCTGAACCCCTACCTGGGCACCTGGTGGTCCAACGTCGAATACTCGGGCGTGCGGGTCATCCAAGGCTTCGCGCTGGCGATGTTGGTGGGCATTCCCCTGGGCCTGATGATCGGCTGGAACCGGCTGGTGGCCACCATGGCCGACCCCATGGTGCAGGTGCTGCGCCCGATCCCGATCACCGCCTGGCTGCCGTTTTCCATTGCGGTGTTTGGCATCCGCGACCTCGGCTCGATCTCGCTGATTTTTGTGGGCGGCTTTTTTGCCATCGTGGTCAACACCACACAAGGCGCGCGCGATGTCGACAAGAACCTGATGCGCGCCGCGCGCATGATGGGCGCCAGTTCCTGGACGCTGCTGCTGCGCGTGGTGCTGCCGGCAGCGATGCCCAATATCTTCACCGGCATCCGCATCGGCATGGGCATCGCCTGGACGGCGGTGGTGGCCGCCGAAATGGTGGCGGTCAAGTCGGGCCTGGGCTATGTGCTATGGGACGCCTACTACGTCGGCCGCATGGACATCGTGCTGGCCGACATGGCCTCCATCGGCATGATGGGCTACCTCAGCGACCGACTGATCGTGCTGACCGAACGGCGCATGCTGCGCTGGCGCCTGCTGCAAAACCACTGAACCGCCCCACAGGACCCCAAGCCATGTCGCACATTCACATCAAAGAGGTCTACAAGACCTATCCGGGCAACCCGCCGGTTGAAGCCCTCAAGGACATCCACCTGGACATCGCGCCCGGTGAATTTGTCGCCCTGCTCGGCCCCTCGGGCTGCGGCAAGTCCACCTTGCTCAACCTGGTGGCCAGCTTCGAGCCACTGACTTCGGGCACGCTCACCGTGGGCGGCCAGCCGGTGGAGGCGCCCGGGCCCGACCGCGGCGTCGTGTTTCAGGAGGCGGCGCTGTTTCCCTGGCTCAGCGTCTGGGAGAACGTGGTCTTTGGTCCCAAGGCCCAGGGCCAGAGCCCGAGCCAGTACAAGGAGCGGGCCGAGCAGATGATCGATCTGGTGGGACTGAGCGACTTCAAGAACCACCTGCCGATTCAACTGTCGGGCGGCATGCGCCAGCGCGTGGGCATTGCCCGCGTGCTCACGCTGGGCTCGAAGGTGCTGCTGATGGACGAGCCCTTTGGCGCGCTCGATGCGCAGACGCGGTTGTCGATGCAAGAGTTGCTGCTGTCGGTGTGGGACCGGCTCAAGCCCACGGTGATCTTCGTGACCCACGATATCGACGAGGCGCTGTTTCTGGCCGACACGGTGCATGTGATGTCGGCGCGGCCGGGCCGCATCGAGACCACGCTCAAGGTCGATCTGGCCCGCCCGCGCAACATCGACGTGACGGCCACCCCCGCCTTCAACGCCATGAAGCTGTCGATCCTGCACACCATCCGTGGCCATTGACATCAGGCGCCCACAAAAAAGCCGGCCCGCAGGCCGGCTTTTGCTGCGCTTGCGCGCTTTAACGGCGACCGCGGATCTCGCGTGCGATGCTGTCGTCAAACAGCTCGGAAGCCACCTTGGTCACGTCGGTCTGGATCACGCCTTGCTTGAAGGACGCCTCGGCCAGACGGGCCACCTGCTCGCGGTCCAAAATGCCGCCGAGCTTGATGAGCTTGTGCGACTCGCGCGTGACTTCCAGCGGCAAGCCGGTGTAGGCCGAGTAGGTGTTGATGAACAAGTTGGAGTCCTTGGCCATCCTCTCTTCGGCGCTCAGGTAAGCCCACAGGAAGCGGCGAATGACTTCGCGGCGCTTGTTGTAGGCCTCGCCCGATGCGGCCAGCAGACCGAGCTCGGAGCCCACCGCACGCGACTTGCTGTAGTCGACCAAGTTGGTGGCAAAGTAGGCTGCGCCTTCGGCAACCACGCCCGACTCAAACGGCTCCCAGCTCAAGATGGCGTCCACGTCGCCGCGCTTGAGCGCTTGCACGAAGGCCGTGCCGCCGCCTTGCACATTGATGGCCTGGAAGGTGTTGTACGGAATGTTGTTTTCCACCAGGGTCATGGCCCAGGCAAACCACACCGCAGAGCCCGGGGCCACCGCCACGCGCTTGCCTTTGAGGTCGTTCCAGTTGTTGATGGTCACGCCCTTGCGCACCACCAGGTACTTGGGCGAGGTGGCCACACCGGTCAGGCCGATGATGTTGCGCGAACCCTGGCTCGCGGCAATGGCCA
>JBILGP010000382.1:0-3041 GCA_044350985.1 Polaromonas sp.
GAGGTCTTGACGTCGCCCCGGGCCACGCCCTCCAAGGCCTCGGCGGCACCGCGACGCAGACTGTGCACTGCGGCCACGTCGCCGCGGCGCACATGGGCGAGCAACTCACCGATGACAGTTTGCGCCGGCGAGATTGCGATATCGATGGTGCTGCCCTGCATCATGTCGGCATAGGCGCGCCGGTTGATCAGGGCCATGACGCGCCGCGCGCCCAGCCGCTTGGCCAGCATGGCCGACATGATGTTGTCCTCGTCGTCGCTGGTCAGCGACAGGAACAGGTCCATCTCGCCCACGTTCTCTTCAAGCAGCAAATCCTCATCGGCGCCATCGCCGTGCAAGATCAGCATGCGCCCGGGCAACTGACTGGCCAGGTATTCGCAGCGCTTTTGATCGCGCTCAATCAGCTTGACCTCGCACTGGCCCGACAGGCTGCGCGCCAGCCGCAGGCCGACCCGGCCACCGCCAGCGATCATGAGTCGCTGCACCGGTTTGTCGAGCCGGTGGATGCCGGCAATCACCTCACGGATCTGCTGCGAATCGGCCAGCAAGAACACCTCGTCGCCCGGCAGGATGCGGGTGCTGGCCACCGCTGGCAACTCGGTATCGAGCCGGTACAGCGCCACCACGCGCATCTGCGCATCGGGCAGCCGCTCGCGAAACTCGGCGATCGTGTGCCCCACCAGCGCGCTGCCAGCCGTTGCACGCACCACAATCAGGCTGGCGCGCCCTTGGGCAAACTGCAAGACCTGCAAGGCCTCCGGGTAGTCGATCAGCTGGTGGATGTACCGCATCACCGACTCTTCAGGGCAGATCACATGGTCGACTGCAAAGCCGCTTTTTCCCAGCAGCTCATCGCCCTCGTTGAACTCGGGCGAGCGCAGACGGGCCACCGTGGTCGGCACGCTAAAAAGGTCGTGCGCAATCTTGCAGACCACCAAGTTGGATTCGTCGGCCGCCGCGCAGGCAATGAGCATGTCGGCATCGCGGGCGCCCGCTTCCTCCAGCACCGAAGGCTGTATGCCATTGCCCACCACCCCCCGAAGATCAAGCCGCTCCTCAAGCAGCCGCAGGCGCGCCGGATCCTGGTCGATCACCGTGATGTCGTTGTGCTCGGAGCTCAGGCTCTCGGCGACGCTCTCGCCGACCCGTCCTGCGCCCAGGATGATGATGTTCATAGCAACAAATCATACGTGCCCGGCTGAGCTGTGCGCGGCTGCTGCGCTCACAGCGCGCGCTGAATGATGATTTTTTGGATGTCCGAGGTGCCTTCGTAGATCTGGCAGACCCGCACGTCGCGGTATATGCGCTCGACCGGGAAATCGCTCACATAGCCATAACCGCCCAGGGTCTGCAAGGCAGCGCTGCACACCCGCTCGGCCATTTCGCTGGCAAACAGCTTGGCCATCGCCGCCTCCTTTAGGCAGGGCTGGCCCGCATCGCGCAGCGCCGCTGCGTGCCAGATCAGCTGGCGGGCGGCCTCGAGCTCGGTCGCGCAGTCGGCCAGGCGAAAGCCCACCGCCTGATGCTGGATCAGCGCCGTGCCAAAACTCTCGCGCTGCTTGGCGTAATCAATCGCAAAATCGAGCGCGCTGCGCGCCATGCCCACGCTTTGGGCAGCGATGCCGATGCGCCCGCCCTCCAGGGCTGACAGCGCAATCTTGTAGCCCTCGCCTTCGGCGCCAATCAGGTGGTCGGCCGGAATGCGGCAGTTGTCAAAGTTGATCTGCGCGGTGTCGCTGGAATGCTGGCCGAGCTTGTCTTCCAGGCGCGCGACCTGGTAGCCCGGGGTATCGGTGGGCACGATGAAGGCGCTCATGCCCTTCTTGCCAGCGGCCTTGTCGGTCACCGCAATGACGATGGCGACATCGCCGTTCTTTCCGCTGGTGATGAACTGCTTGACGCCGTTGATGACGTAAGCGTCGCCCTGGCGCACGGCCGTGGTGCGCAGGGCCGAGGCGTCCGAACCCACATGCGGCTCGGTCAGGCAAAACGCACCCAGCATCTGGCCTTGGGCCAGAGGCACCAGCCACCGCTTTTGTTGGGCAGGGCTGCCGTACCTCAGCAAGATCGCGTTGACCGGGCAGTTGGTCACGCTGATCACGGTGCTGGTGCCGCCATCGCCCGCAGCGATTTCCTCCAGCACCACCGCCAAGCTGAGGTAGTCCATGCCCGCGCCGCCCAGATCCTCGGGCACGCAAATCCCGTAGGCGCCCAGAGCCGCGAGGCCTTGATGCACATCCTTCGGGAAATGGTGGTTCTTGTCCCACGCGGCCGCGTTCGGCCAGAGTTCACGCTGTGCGAAATCGCGCACGGCGTCGCGCACCATGATTTGATCGTCATTGAGCAGCATCGCTTCTCCTGCGGCTTCACCAGGGCAGGTGCTGGCCGTCTTGGTTGATGAACGCGCCTCGATGTTCCGGGCCAATGACGGCCAGAGCGCGGCGCATGCGCGTGACACTATCTGCCACGGTGAGGGTGGCGCCGGGCCCACCCATGTCGGTCTGCACCCAACCGGGGCTCAGCGCAAGCAAGGTGCAACCTGGGTAATCGGCCTGCGCCGCATGCACCGCCATGTTCAGCGCCGCCTTACTGGCCCGGTAGACCCAGCCATAGCTGCTGTCGGCGCCGGCAATGCTGCCCATCTGGCTGCTGATAAAGGCCATCGCGACACCGAGCTTGAGCAAAGGCGCTAACTGCGGCAGGGCCTGCATGGCGCCCAGCACATTGGTGCGCATGAGCCGGTCAAAATCGAGCTGGGTCGGTGGACTGCCCGCGCCTTCACGCTGCATCACGCCGGCCACATAAATCGCCAGGTCCAGTTTCTCCCCGTCGAGAGCCCAGGCCAGGGCGCTGATGCTTGCCGGCTCGGCCACATCAAGCCGCAGGGTTTCGCAGCCCAACTGCTTGAGGCGCTCAAGCCCCGCCTCATCACGGGCACTGGCGATCACCCGCCAGCCAGCGGCGGCGTACTGCCTTGCGAACTGCAGGCCGATTCCACGCGATGCGCCGATGATGAGGACGGTGCTCACTTCTTCCTCCCT
>JBILGP010000383.1:0-3035 GCA_044350985.1 Polaromonas sp.
CGATTGCGAGATCACGCTCGAGGCCAACCCTGGCACGTTCGAAAAAGACCGTTTTCGCGCCTACCGACAGGCAGGTGTGAACCGGCTGTCCCTGGGCGTGCAAAGCTTTGACGACCAGGCGCTCAAGGCTCTGGGTCGTGTGCACGACCGCGCCCAGGCGCTGGCGGCGGCGCGGGAGGCTGCGCAGTGTTTTGACACCTTCAACCTCGACCTGATGTATGGCTTGCCCGGTCAGGACATGGCTGGGCTCGACGCCGACTTGCAGCAGGCGCTGGCCCTTGAGCCGCCGCATCTGTCGATCTACCACCTCACGATCGAGCCCAACACCTATTTCGCCAAGTTTCCGCCGCCCTTGCCCGATGACGACCTGGCCTATGCCATGCTCGACCGCATCACCGAGCAAAGCGCCGCGGTCGGCTTGCAGCGCTACGAGGTCTCGGCCTATGCCCGCGCGGGCCATCGCTGCTGGCACAACCTCAATTACTGGCGCTTTGGTGACTACCTGGGCATCGGTGCGGGCGCGCATTCCAAGCTCAGCTTTCCCCACCGGGTGGTGCGCCAAGTGCGGGTGCGCGAGCCGCGGCTTTACATGGAGCGGGCCGCGCAGGGGCAGGCCATTGCGCAGGAGCAGGAGGTCAGCCGCGCCGACCTGCCGTTTGAGTTCATGCTCAATGCCCTGCGGCTGCCCGAGGGCTTTGCCTTGCAGGACTTCACCGACCGAACCGGCCTGCCCCCATCGGTGCTGCAAGAGGCCATCGTGAAGGCACAATCGAGCGGTTTGCTGCACGCCGATCCGACGCACATCCGGCCGACCGAGCGTGGCTTTGACTTTCTCAATGATTTGCAGGCGCTGTTTTTGCCGCCCACCTCCCGCCCATGAACTCCGAACTCTGGACCATTTTGTTGGTCTCCGGCCTGATCAGTTTTGCGATCGGATTTGGCCTGCGCCGGTACCTCAATCGCCGCCGTTTTGAGCGCAACCAGCAGGCGCTGGCGCAACTGCGGTCGCTGGCCATCGAGCGCGAACTGTCGGCGCCGCCCTCGCACAACAAGGCCAAACGCAAGCGCCAGCGACGCGCGCAGCGTGCCGCCGACTGAGCGCGCCTGGGCCCGTCAGGCCGCAGGCGGGGCTTGATCTATTCTGTGTGTGACTGCTAACTTTTATTTTTAGCCCGGTCGGGCCGAGCCTTTGAGGGTGTCTGGTTGCGCTGCACAGCGGCTGATCCGACAGGAACGGATATTGCATCAGAGCCGGTCTGTTGACTTTCCGTCGGTGGGCGAGGGCCTCTGGGGCTTCGCTTGCCGAAGCCCGACCATGAACGTCTCGCCCCTCGCCGTGCCCGCCGTTGGCAGCCCAGCGCCCAGCCGTCCCGCATCTGTGCCGGCTGCGCCGCGCTTTGCGCAGAGCCTGGCGCAGGCCCAGGTGCGCGGCGAGATCAGCGAAGCGACTGTGCGGGCCGGCGATACGCTGTCGGGCCTGGTGGCGCGGCATCTGCGCCTGAACGCACCGCAGCTGAGCTTGAGCGTGCCCCAGTTGCACCAGTTGGCGCTGGGGGTGGCCAAGGACAATGGCATTGCCGACGCCAACCGAATCCGACCGGGTCAAGTCATCGACCTGAGCGCGGTCGATGGCAGGGCCAGCGCTTTGGCCAGCGGCTCGTCCCACCCGGCTCTGGTTCGCACCGTTGCGGCCTACCCTGCCGCTGCGAACGCCAGGCCGGCCGTTTTGCCGACCCCGACGCCCGTTGCGCTGTCGGCCCCGACGCCCGCCGCGCTGGCGACGGCCACCCGCTCGCCGGCGTCAGCTTCGCCGGCTGGCACCGGCTCGGCCGCAGGCGATTTTCTGGTTCGTCACGCGGCCGCAGCCAATAAAACGCAGGGTACCAGCGGCATACCGGCGCAGTACATGCTGGCACAGGCTGCGCTGGAGACCGGCTGGGGCCGGCGCGAGATCAGGGGCGCCGACGGCCGCAATTCGTTTAACTTGTTTGGCATCCGGGCCAGCGCCAACTGGCAGGGGCCCAGCGTCGAGGTGATGACGACCGAGTATGTCAACGGCGTGCCCGAGCGCATGGTCGGACGCTTTCGCGCCTACTCGAGCTACGAGGAATCGTTTGCCGACTACGCCAGGCTGATCAGCCAGTCGCCTCGGTATGCGCAGGTCATGCAAAACACGGGCGATCCCATGGCTTTTGCGTCTGCGCTGCAGCGGGCCGGTTATGCCACCGGACCGCGGTATGCGAGCGTGCTGGCCTCGGTGATTGAGGCCACCGGGCGCTTGCGCGCCTCGGTGCCCCAGGTGCAGGTGGCCATGGCTGGCGGCATGCAGGCGCCGCCCCAGCTCGCTGCCGCAGCCCCGCTGCCCGCGGCCGAAGAACTTCGTCTGCGTTGGTCGCCGATTGCGCCGATTACGCCCATGCCCGCCAGCGCGCTGGCCAAGGTCGCGGCGGCCCGCCCGGTGGGCCCAGAGCTCTACGCTTCGGTGGACCGGCCCGCCGCGCCCTGAGGCATGCGGTGCCGGCTGGCCTCCCAGGCCAGCGGAATCAGCCCACAGACCAGCACCGCAGCGCCGACCCAGGCGCCCAGCCCGGTGTAGACCAGGCTGGACCACAGCATCCAGCCGGTCACGCCAATGAAGGCCAGCGGCAGCCAGGGGTAGAGAGGAACACGGAAGGGCCGATGCAGATCGGGCTCGCGCTGGCGCAGCACGATCAGGGCCACGCCGACCAACAAGACAAAGCCCCAGAACACCGGCGCCGTGAACTCGACGACCGCTTCAAAACCCTGCTGCGTCACGATGGCCAGCACCACCACCGCCAGCGAGATCAGCATCTGTACGATCAGGCTGTTGCGCGGGTTGCCCGATCCGTGCCAGTGGCCCAACCAGGCAAAGGTGCGAAAGTCCTGTCCGAGCGCGAAATTGCTGCGCGCCCCGAAGATCATGGTGGCGTTGAGCGAGTTCAGGCAGGACAAGATCACGATCACGCTAAAGACCATGGCCGACCCTTTGCCAAAGGCCAGGGTAAAGACATCCG
>JBILGP010000385.1:0-3032 GCA_044350985.1 Polaromonas sp.
TGCGGTCGATGAGATGTTGACGATGGAGCCCCCGCCCGGTGTGAGCGCCTCCACCACGGCCTGCATGCCCAGAAAGGTTCCGAGCTGGTTGACCCGCATGTGGCGCTCGAACAGGGCCACATCGGTGGACGCAATCGAAGCGGGCTCAAAGATGCCGGCATTGTTGACCAGTCCGCTGAGCGGGCCCCAGGCAGAGCACTGGGTCACCGCCTCTCGCCACTGCAGCGGATCGGTGACATCAAGGCGGTGAAAGCGGGCCGACGAGCCCAACTCGGCAGCCAGCGCCCGACCGGCTTCCTCCAAGATGTCGGTCAACATCACCCTGGCACCCTGGGCGACCAGTTTGCGCGCCTGGGCAGCGCCCATGCCCCGTGCGGCGCCGGTAATCAGGAAGGTGCGATTTTCGAATCGGCTCATGGCTGCCTCTGTATCGGTCAATGTCGGGACACGGTTGGGCTCAGCGGGCGGTATAGCCACCGTCGATCACCAGCTCAGCGCCCGTCATGAATTTGGACTCATCGGATGCCAAATACAGCACGCCATAGGCGATGTCATCGGGCTCGCCCAGATGCCCCATCGGTTGCAGCGCGTCGTACACGCGCTGCGCCTGGTCGGCATCCGGGATGCGGCGCATGCCCTGGCGCAGCAGCGGCGTATCGATAAACCCTGGATGCACCGTGTTGACCCGCACCCGGATACCGCGCTCAGCGCAGGAAAGCGCCACGGACTTGCTGTAGAGCCGAACGCCGCCCTTGGACGCGCTGTATGCGGCGATGTCCGCAAATCCCACCAGCCCCATTACAGACGAGATGTTGATGATCGAGCCATTGACTGGATAAGTGTCTTGCATCAGCCGCAGGGCATGCTGGGTGCCAAGGTACACCCCGTCGAGATTGACCGCCATCAACGACCGCCAGGCGCCCAGCGGCGTGGCGTCGGGCGGATAACGCATCAAGTTGATGCCTGCGCAATTGACCGCGATGTGCAGCCCGCCATGGCGCGCGCGCACATGGGCTATGGCAGCGCTCCAGTGGGCTTCCTGCGAAACGTCAAGGTGCACGAAGGAGGCTTGCCCACCTTGGGCATGGATGGCCTGCAGCGCGGCCTGACCGCGCTTGTCGTTAATGTCAGCAAGCACGACCGACGCGCCTTCGCGCGCCAACATCTGGGCAATGGCCTGGCCCAGGCCGCTGGCTGCGCCACTGACCAAGGCGATCTTGCCCTCAACTCGGCCCATCACCCAACTTGCCTTTGACCCGATACCGCTTGGCTTGGCATGCTTGTGCGACTCACTGTGCAGTGCGGGGAATCATGCTCATCAAATTGCGGGTGAAGCCGCCGTCGACCACCAGGTCGGCACCGTTGACGTAGGCGCTGCGCGGGCCAGCAAGAAACACCACCGCATCGGCCATGTCGTCGGCCCGTCCGATGCGGCGCAGCGGAATAGCACTGCTGCGCAACGCTTCTTCTCCCGGCCGGCTGTAAGCGGCATCGGTCATCTGGGTCCAGGTCATGCCGGGGCAGACCGTGTTGCTGCGCACGCCCAGAGGCCCCCATTCGATGGCCAGCTGCCGCGACAGCAACAACACACCCGCCTTGGAGATGGCATACGCCCCCGAATGAGGCGTCGCGTGCTCGGCCACCATGGACGAGACATGCACCACCGAGCCTCGGCGCTTGGCCAGCATTTGGCGGCCAAAGGCCTGCGCGCACAGGAAGTAGCCGGTCAAGTTGATATCAAGCACCTGACGCCATTGCTGCACGGGCAGTTCGGCCAGACTGCCGGCCTTGAGGATACCCGCTGCATTGACCAGCACGTCAGCCGGCCCAAGGATTTGCTCGACCTGGCTCGCCGCTCGGGCGACAGCGTTTTCGTCGCTGGTATCGCACGACAGCCCGAGGGCCTGCACACCTGTTTGGCGCACCTGCTCCAGAGCCGAGCGAGCCTGCTCAGATTGACTGTCGCGGTTGAGCAGGGCCACCCGAGCACCCAGACGGGCCAGCGCCAGGGCACAGGCGCGCCCGATGCCGCTGGAGGCGCCGGTGACCACCGCCACTTGGCCGGCAAAGTCAGGCTCGCTCGCAGACACGCTCAGATCCAGTTGGGAATGGCCGTGATGATGCCCGGGAAGGCCACCAAGAAGACCAGCAAGATGATGTCAGCCACAAAGAACCACAGCACGCCCCGAAAGACCAGATCGGTCGGCGCGGTCTTGCCCACCGTGCTGCTGATCACAAAAACATTCATACCCACTGGGGGCGTGACCATACCGACCTCCAGCAGTTTGACAACATAGACACCAAACCAGATCAGGCTCATATCGGTGATGGCCACCAGGGGCAGGAAAATAGGCAATGTAATCAGCATGGCACCGATCGGCTCGAGAAACATGCCCAACAGCAGATAGACCAAGGTCATGCCGACAATCAGCATGATCGGCCCGGTGTTGAGGTCGGTGACCACGCCGCTGATGGCCTCACCCAAGCCGGTCAGTGTGAGAAAACGAGTGAGCATGCTCGCGCCGATGATCACGATGAACAGGCTGCCGCAGGTGGTCAGCGTTTCGGTGATCGAGCGGGTGACGGCCTCACGGGTCAGTGTGCGGTTGAATGCGGCCACCACAAAGGACAACAGGGCGCCGACCGCACCGGCCTGGGTGGCCGTGAACAGCCCAGCGAACATACCACCAAGTACGCCAATCACCAGAGCCAGCAAGGGCAACGTTTCCTTGAGCGAGGCCATCTTCTGTGCCAGGGTATAGCGCTCGGTAACTGGCGGCGCCAGTTCTGGATTGAGCTTGACACGAATCAAGATGACGATGATGTAGGTCAGGGCCGTGGCCAAACCGGCACCGATGCCACCGAGGAACAAGTCGCTGATCGAGACTTGTGCCACCACACCGAAGATGATCATGAGGATGCTCGGGGGAATCAAGGCCCCGATCGTCCCGGCCGCTGCCAGCGTTCCGGTGGCTAAAGAAAGGTCGTAGCGGTTGCGCACCATCTCCGGCACCGCCACCTTGCCCATGGCG
>JBILGP010000384.1:0-3032 GCA_044350985.1 Polaromonas sp.
ACGGCTGGTTCAAGACCGGCGATGTCGGCCAGGTTGACGAGCGCGGCTACATCACCATCGTGGGCCGCAGCAAGGACCTGATCATCAGTGGCGGCTACAACGTCTATCCGGCCGAGATCGAGGGCTATATCAACGATCTGCCTGGTGTGGCCGAAAGCGCGCTGGTGGGCGTTGCACACCCGGACTTTGGCGAAGTCGGTGTGGCGGTGGTCACGCTCAAGCCCGGCGCGGGCCTGACGGGCGAGGCGGTGATTGCCGCGCTCAAATCGCGCTTGGCCAATTTCAAGATTCCCAAGCGCTGCTTTGTGGTGGCCGAGTTGCCGCGCAACACCATGGGCAAGGTGCAGAAGAACCTGCTGCGCGAGCAGCACAAGGCGCTGTTTGCCAGTTGAGCTGCGGTGGCCCTTACCGGCCTGCCGGTTTGTCTAACGCAGCACCAGCACCGGCACGCTCGAGTGGGTCAGCACGTTGCTCGTTTCGCTGCCCAGCAGCAGGCGCTTGATGCCCCTGCGGCCGTGTGAGGCCATGATGATGAGGTCGCACTTGTTTTTCTTGGCGCTGGCAATCACCGCCTCGGCCACCAGATCGGACTTGACGGTCAGGGCCTTGGCCTTCAGGCCGCGGGCCTCGGCCTTGAGTTTGAGCTGATCGACCAGGGCCTGCGCCTTGTCGGCCCATTGCTTTTCAATCTGACCGACCTCCAAGGCCGAGACCGACGCACCGCCCTCGAAGTAACTGACGGGGTAGCGCGGCACCACGTTCAGAAAGAACAGTTGCGCGCCGGTCAGCTCGGCCAGCTGCTGACCGGTTTGCACCGCTTTGGCGGAAAGGCGGGAGCCGTCGGTGGCAATGAGGATGCGCTGGTACATGGTTTTTCTCCGGTTTTCGCCAGGGTAGGGCGCCAAGCCGTGGCGGCCTTTGATCCAGATCAAGGCGGCGCCAGTTGGCCGGGCTAAGCTTGAGCGCATGAACTCTGCCGCCACCTGCGCGCCGCTGCCTGCGCAGCCCTCCAGTGGCGCAGCGCCTCCCCTGTTGGCCAGCGACCGCAAGAGCTTGGCTGCGTTTGATGATGAGCAGGAGTGGGCGACATTCGGCCAGGCGCTCGAGGGGCCAGAGGCGGGCTGCTGGCAGTCGCAGGTGTTGATTGAGGGCATGCACTGCGCCGCCTGCGCGCTCAACATCGAGCAGGCCTTGCTGGCGCAGCCGGGCGTGCGTTCGGTGCAGGTCAGCTCGGCCGCCCGCCGCGCCCGCGTGGTCTGGGATGCGGCGCTGACCCGGCCCTCGCAGTGGCTCGCTGTAGCCCTGGGCTATCGGCTGTTGCCCGATTTGGCATTCGACGACGGCCAGGCCAGGCGCCTGGAGTCCCGGCGCATGCTTTGGCGCTGGCTGGTGGCGGGCTTTTGCATGATGCAGATCATGATGTACGCCTACCCCGCCTACATCACAGCGCCGGGCACGATACCGGCGGACATTGAGCAGTTGATGGCCTGGGCCAGCTGGATGCTGAGCTTGCCGGTGATGCTGTTTTGCGCCCAGCCGTTTTTTGCCCAGGCCGTGCGCGATCTGCGGGCCCGGCGCATCAGCATGGACCTGCCGGTGGCGCTGGGCCTGTTGATCGCCTTCGGCGCAAGCTCGGCGGCCACCTTTGATCCGCACGGGTTATGGGGTGGCCCCGTGTATTTTGATTCGCTGTCCATGTTTGTGTTTTTTCTCCTGACCGGCCGCTGGCTCGAGTTGCGGCTGCGCGAGCGCACCGCCGGATCGCTCCATGCGCTGATGCAGCGCCTGCCCCACAGTGTCGAGCGCGAGCAAGCTGACGGCAGCTACGCCGTGACAGCGGCGCGTCGCCTGCGCGTGGGCGATGTGATTCGCGTGTTACCGGGCCAGGCCTTCGCAGCCGATGGGCAGGTGCTGGAAGGGCAGACCCATGTCGATGAGTCCTTGCTCAGCGGTGAATCGCGCCCCTTGCCCCGCCAGGTGGGCAGCGCCGTGCTAGCGGGAAGCTACAACCTGAGCGCAACCGTGCGCATGCGGGTGGTGCAGCTCGGCCAGGGCACCCGCTACCAGCAGATCGTGGCCTTGATGCAGCAGGCGGCGCTGGATAAACCCCGGCTGGCGGTGCTGGCCGATCGGGTGGCGCGTCCCTTCCTGTGGGCGGTGCTGCTGGCCGCGGCCCTGGCAGCCCTGCTGTGGTGGCCCACGGATCCGGCGCGCGGCCTGATGGCCGCTGTGGCGGTGTTGGTGGTCACCTGCCCATGCGCCTTGTCACTGGCCACACCGAGCGCCGTGCTCACCTCGGCCGGTGCCTTGGCCCGGCAAGGGATGCTGGTGCGCCGGCTGCAGGCTTTTCAAACACTCGAGCAGGTCGACACCGTGGTCTTCGACAAAACGGGCACGTTGACCCAGGCGCGGCTGGGTTTGCGTGAGACGGTCATGGCCCGTTCGGACATCGACGCCCTGCAAGTATTGCAGTTGGCTGCATCCCTGGCGCGCCACAGCCTGCATCCGGTCTCGCGTGCCTTGGTGGCGGCGGCCGAGCAAGAGGCCCTGACGCTTTTGCCGGTGGGACAGGTACAGGAGCAGCAGGGACAGGGTGTGCAGGGTGAGCTGGCTGCAGCACCGGGCGGACTCGGCCGCACCTTGCGCCTAGGGCGGGCGCAGTTCTGTGGGCTTGAGCCTTCCGACAGCGAGCAGGTCCAGGTCTATCTGGCCGATGAGCGGGGCCTGATTGCGCGCTTTGATTTCGATGAGGTGCTGCGCGAGGGCGCGCAGGCCCTGCTCGACGCTCTGCGCCAGAGCGGCCTGCGCGTGCAACTGCTCTCCGGTGACCGCGCGGCGCCGGTGCGGGCCTTGGCACGGCGGCTCGGACTTGCGCAGGCGCGCAGCCAGTGCAGTGCGCAGGACAAGCGCGACTGGGTGCGGGCCGAGCAGGTCGCTGGCCACCGGGTGCTGATGGTCGGCGACGGGCTCAACGACGGGCCGGTGCTCGCCCAGGCCGATGTCTCCCTGGCCGTCGGCGCCTCGGTGCCGCT